>CAZUYG010000041.1:0-10999 GCA_964624265.1 uncultured Candidatus Odyssella sp. | reverse complement strand
GGTCGCCCGCCGTCATGCCGATCAGATGGGCCTGGCGATCGATTACCGCGCCGATACCGTGGAGGCCCTGGCGGCCGCCGGGCAGGCGTTCGACGTCGTTCTGGCGCTCGAAGTGGTCGAGCACGTCGCCGACATTGACGGATTTCTCGCCGCCGCCGTCGCCACGTTGAAACCGGGCGGCCTCATGGTGATTTCGACTTTGAACCGCACCGCCAAGGCCTTCGCGCTGGCCGTTGTCGGCGTCGAATACGTGCTCGGCTGGCTGCCGCGCGGGACGCATGACTGGCGGAAATTCGTCCAGCCCGCCGAACTATCGGCAAGCCTTCGCCGCGCCGGCGCACGCGTGACTGAGCTTTCCGGCCTGGCCTATAGCCCCTTTTCCGGACGCTGGGCCCTGTCGCGCGACCTCGGCGTGAACTATTTCGCGGTGGCGCGCGCCGGAGCGTAGCCCGCCGGCCAGCGAGGCACAGCCAATTGCCGACCGCGGGCGCGCGCAGTAGATGATGGTTACGAAGCAAACGGCGCAGCGAAGCCCCTCCATCCCGTAGGACCATGACCGCAGCCAAAACCCTCGACGCCAAAGGCCTCTCCTGCCCGCTGCCCGTGTTGAAGGCACGCCGCGCGATGCAGGAACTGAAGCCCGGCGATATCCTCGAAGTGCTCGCCACCGACCCGGCCGCGCCAAAGGATTTCCTGAATTTTTGCGAAGTGGGCGGCCACGAGATGATGGCCTCATCCGAAGCGGCGGGCGTCTATACAATGCGCATCCGCAAAGCACGCTGATGCCGGCGCAGGGCCTCGTCGGGGTCGCGGCCCTCCTCATCCTCGCCTGGCTCCTCTCGGAGAACCGGAAGGGCGCCTTGGCCGGCGCGCAGCTGAGGCTCATCGTAGCCGGACTCGTCGTGCTCGCCGCGCTCGCCGTGCTGTTCGCCAAGGCGCCGCCGGTCAAAGACGCGCTGACCGCCTTGAGCAGCGTCGCGACCGCGCTCGATCGCGCCACGTCGGCGGGCACGTCTTTCGTGTTCGGCTATCTGGGCGGCGGCCCGTCCCCGCTGGAGTTCAAGCCAAACCAGAGCACCGCCGTGGTGCTGGCCTTCCGTTACCTGCCGCTGATCCTCGTGATCAGCGCCATCTCGGCCGTGCTGTTCCATTGGGGCATCCTGCAGGCCGTGGTCCGCGTCTTTGCCTGGGCGCTGGAGCGCACGCTTGGAGTCGGCGGCGCGCTCGGCGTCGGTTCCGCCGTAAACGTGTTCGTCGGCATGATCGAGGCGCCGATCATGGTGGCGCCCTATGTGATGCGGCTTTCGCGCGGCGAGCTGTTCGCGCTGATGACCGTCGGCCTCGCGACGATCGCCGGCACGGTGATGGTGCTCTATGCCACGATCATCGGACAGGCCGTTCCGGGCGCGCTGGGCCACATCCTCGCCGCCTCGATCCTCAACGTGCCGTCCGCGCTCGTGATCTCGGCCCTCATGGTGCCGTTCGCGGAGCACCGCACCGGCGGCGGATTCGCGCCCGAAAAGAAGACCCGGAGCACGATGGATGCTATCACGCAGGGAACGGCCAACGGCGTGATTCTGCTGCTCAACGTGATCGCGATGCTGCTGGTGCTGGTCGCTCTCGTCGAACTGGTCAACATCGTCCTCGGCCAGCTTCCGGACGTCGGCGGCAAACCGCTGCGACTGGAACGCGTCATGGGCTGGATTTTCTCGCCGCTGGCCTTCGCGATCGGCATCCCTTGGGAGGAGGCCGCGGCGGGCGGGCAACTGCTCGGCACGAAGATCGTGCTCAACGAGCTGAAAGCCTACATCGATCTCGCCGGCCCCGAGAACGCCTCTCTCTCGGCGACGTCGAAGCTGATCCTCACCTATGCGCTCTGCGGCTTCGCCAATCTCGGCTCGCTGGGAATCCTGATCGGCGGTCTCGCGGCACTGGTCCCCGAGCGCCGCGCGGAAGTCGTGGCGCTCGGCCCGCGTTCGGTGCTCGCCGGGCTGATGGCGACCTGCCTCACCGGCGCGGTGGTCGGGCTGCTGCTGTAGACGCGCTCAGGCCGCCGCGCGCGCGCCGGCCGCCGCGACCGTACGGCTTTCGTGGAAGCGCAGCGTGACGCGCGTGCCGCGGCCGGGGGCGCTGTCGATGGCGATCGTGCCGCCGTGCATCCGCACAAGCGCCTTGACCAGCGCCAAGCCGAGGCCGACACCGCCTTTGCTCTTGCTGAGGTGATCGTGCAGCTGAGTGAACGGCTCCAGCGCGCGCGGGATGTCTTTCCGCGACATGCCGATGCCGGTATCCGCCACGCATAGCGTCATGCGCCCGTCGGCTTCGACGCCCGCCGAGAGCGAAACGCGCCCCCCCGCCGGCGTGAACTTGACCGCGTTGGTGACGAGGTTCAGGACCATCTGGCGGACGGCGCGCTCATCGGCATCGAGCAACGGCAGATCGGGCGGCACGTCGAGCGCCAGCTCGACGCCGGAGGCGGCGGCCGCATCCTGGTGCATGCGCAGCAGGCCGGGCAACAGGCGCGACAGGTCGATTTGCTGGCTCGAAATTTCGTAGCGGCCGGCCTCGATGCGCGAGAGATCGAGCAGGTCGTTGACGAGGCTCAACAGGTGCTTGCCGCTCGCGCGGATATCCGCAGCGTATTCGCGGTATTTCGTGTGGCCGAGCGGGCCCCACATTTCCTGATTGAGCACCTCCGAAAAGCCGATCACCGCGTTGAGCGGCGTGCGCAGTTCGTGGCTCATGTTGGCGAGAAAGTCGTTCTTCGCCTTGTTGGCGCCTTCCGCCTCCGATTTGGCGCGCGCGATCGCCGACATGGCTTTTTCCAGGCGCAGCGCCTCTTCTTTGACGCGCTCGATGACGCGGTTGTATTGACGCGCGATCGGCTCGACATCGGATTCGGGCTCGATTTCGACCGGCGCCGTGGGCCGCCCCTCCGCGTGATGACGCTCCATCGCCGTGATGAGGTCGAGCATCGACGACCGGGCGCCATGTTCCGACAGGTTCAGGCCTACGCGCTCGTCGGCGGCCGAAACCCGGAGCGGATGCACGCGGTTTATGGCCCAGAGCACGGCATAGCCGAGGCCAAACGCATAAACGCCGGCCACGGTCACCCCCAGGGCCTGGACGAGAAACTGCTGACCGCGATCAAGCCCTGTGCCCCAGAGCTGCGGATCGCCGAACAGCGCCACGGCCAGCGTGCCCCAGACGCCGGCGAAAAGGTGAGCGGGAATCGCGCCGACGACGTCGTCGATCTTGAGGCGCTCCAGAAGGCGCGTGCCCAGCACGGCGATGGCGCCGCCGGTCGCGCCGATCACGACCGCGGCGGGCGCGGAGACGATATGGCAGTTCGCCGTGATCGCCACCAGGCCGGCGACCACGCCATTGAGCAGCATCTCCACGCGGCCGCTGCCGTGCAGCAGCTTGGATGCCATATGGCCGGCAAGCCCGCCCGCGCAGCCGGCGAGAATCGTGTTGAGGAGAACCGGCGCGACCTGATCGTTCAGCCGCAGCGTCGAGCCGCCGTTGAAGCCAAACCACCCGAACCACAGCAGCATGACGCCGATCGTGGCCAGCGGAAGGTTGTAACCGTTGATCGGGGTGGGTTTCGGATGGAAACGCCCGAGCCGCGGGCCGAGAATTAGTACGGCGGCGAGCGCCATCCAGCCGCCGACCGAATGCACGACCGTGGAACCGGCGAAATCGATGAAGCCCATTTGCCCGAGCCAGCCGGCGGGGGTTCCCTTGTCGGCACCGGCCCACGCCCAATGGCCGAATACCGGATAGATCAGGGCCGAGAGGGCGATCGCGGCCACGATGTAGCCGTTGAAATTCATGCGCTCGGCAACGGCGCCGGAGACGATCGTCGTCGCCGTGCCGCAAAACATCATCTGGAACAGAAAGAATGTGATCGGCCAGAGCCCGGCATGGGTGCCAAACATCCAGCGATCGGTCCCCAGCAGGCCTGCATGGCTGGCGCCGAACATGACCGCGAAGCCGAACGCCCAGAACAGGAATCCGGCAATGCAGAAATCCATCAGGTTCTTCGCCGCGATGTTGATGCTGTTCTTGGCGCGGGCAAGGCCGCCTTCGAGGCAGCAAAACCCCGCTTGCATGAGAAACACGAGCGCTGCCGCCAGCAGAACCCAGGCGACATCGATGCGATCAGCAGCAGCCATCGTCTTTCCCCGACTTGCAGACGCGCGGCCGTCCATATCGCCGGCGCGCCTTGCGACCCCCAGCGGATGGCTTCACACCGCCTTCCGCCACTGGTTGAGTTACGCAATCAGGGTTAAGGGTTTCTGAATTCGACTTGATATTTCGTAAATAGAATCAATGTGATATATGATTAAAAGACGCGCAGATGCACAATCCTTGGTCGCGGCGTTTCCGCAACGGCTTCAGAGCAGCGCCGGCCCCAACGTGGCCTTGCGCCGGACGCGCAGTAAAATTGGCCCGCCGCTTGGCGCCGTTCGAATTCGGCTACGCCAGGCGCTGCGCCGCGAGATCGGCGGCTGAAACGCCGTACGCCGCAATATCGGCCGGTACCGGATTGCCCTGCGCGAGCGCAGCCGCGACCCGGCCCATGGCCGGGCTCGTCATGATTCCGTAGCCGCCCTGCCCGGCCAGCCAGAAGAAACCCGGCGCTTCGGGCGCAAATCCGGCCACCGGCGTCTTGTCCTTCACGAAGCTGCGGAGGCCCGCCCATTTGCGCATCACGCGCCGGATGGCAAGGGTCGAGGCTTGCTCGACCCGGTCGACGCAAATCGCGATGTCCATCTCTTCCGGCTGAATATCCTGCGGCTCGACCGGCGTTTCGTCGGCGGGCGAGAGAATGAGCTGGCCCGCATCGGGCTTCCAATAGAACTGTTCGTCGACATCGATGACGGCGGGCCAGGTCCGGAAGCCGCTCTCGGCGGGCGGCTCGATCGTGCAGGCGGTGCGGCGCTTCGGCACGAGGCCGATCGGCCGCGCGCCGGCCATGCGTGCAAGCACGTCGGCCCAGGCGCCGGCCGCATTGATGACGACATCGGCCGTGAATGTGCCCGCGCGCGTCTCGATCACCCAGCCGGCGCCGTTGCGCGCGAGCCGCGTCACCTCCGCATCGCAAGCGAGCGTGCCGCCGGCGCCGCGAAAGCCTCGCAGGAAGCCTTGATGGATCGCGTGGACGTCCATGTCGCGGGCGTCTTCTTCGAAAAACCCGCTGTCGACGTATCCAGGCCGCAACGCCGGGCACAGTGTCTGGGCGCGCGCGGCGTCGACCGCCTCAACGCTCGGAAGGATCGCCTTCGATTCGGCGAAAGCCTCGCCGAGCTTCGCGCGCTGGTCGGCACGCGCGATGACGAGCGTTCCGCGCGGCCTGAGCAGCGGATGCTCTGTGAAACCCGCAGGCGGGGCCTCGAAGAACGGACGGCTCGCGAACGTAAGCGCGCGGATGATGCGGTTGCCATAGGTCTCGGTGTAGAGCGCGGCCGAGCGCCCGGTGCTGTGGTAGCCGGGCTGGCTCTCGCGTTCGATGAGCAGCGTGGCACCCACGCCAGCCAGGTTGTAGCCGGCCGAAGCGCCGGCGATCCCGGCGCCGACGATGGCGAAACGGTAGTGTGACATTCGAACCTGAAGCCGTGCGTTTCCGAGGAGCCTCTATTCGGCGGGTGCCGGCACCGGCGGTATCGCCGGCGCGGCTTTCTTCCCGCCAAATGGACGCCAATTCTGCAGACGGTCAAGATAGATGAAAATGACCGGCGTCAGGAAGAGCGTGAGAACCTGCGAAACGGCGAGCCCGCCCACGACCGCGAGGCCGAGGGGAACGCGCGCCTCAGAGCCGCCGCCCGCGGCCAGCGCGATCGGCAGCGTGCCGAAGAAGGCCGCCATCGTCGTCATCATGATCGGGCGGAAGCGCACGAGGCACGCTTCGTAGATCGCCTGTTCGGGATCGGTCTTGCCTTCGCCGCGCATCTTCTCGAGCGCGAAGTCGATCATCATGATCGCGTTCTTTTTCACGATGCCGACGAGCATGATCACGCCGACGAACGCATAGAGCGAGAGCGGCGTATCGAACACCATCAGCGTGAGCAGAGCACCGACCGCCGCCGAGGGCAGGCCGGAAAGGATGGTGAGCGGATGAATGAAGCTCTCGTACAGGATGCCGAGCACGATGTAGACGACCAGGATCGCCATCGCGAGCAGAATGCCGAGGCCCTGAGTCGACTTTTCGAACGCCTGCGCCGTGCCCTGCAGCATCGTCGAGATCGTCGCCGGCATCCGGATCTCGCGCTCGATGGCTTTCAGCCTGTCGATCGCCGTGCCGAGCGATATGTTCGGTGGCAGATTGAATGAGATCGTGACCGCCGGCAGCTGTCCGGAGTGGTTGACCGTCAGCGGACCCACGTCGCTGCGCATCGTGGAAAGCGCGCCGAGCGGCACGAGCTGCCCCGACGAGGCGCGCACGTACAGCTTTTCGAGCGCCGAACGGTCGTTGCGGAACTCCTTCATCACCTCGCAGATCACCTGATACTGGGTGTTCGAGGTGTAGATCGTCGAGCACTGCTGCGAGCCGTAGGCGAGATTGAGCGCGAGCTGGATAGACTCGGCCGAGACGCCGAGCGTCGCCGCCTTGTTGCGGTCGATCGTGACGAAGATGTTGGGGCTCGAAATGTCGAGATCGCTGCTCACGTCGGCGAACATCGGCTGCCCGCCGGGCTGGCGCGCCGCGCGCACCGCCTGCTCGAACCGGGTCGCCCAGTCGTAGAGCGGCTCGAGTTCGAGGCTCTGCAGCGTGAACTGGTACGCGCCGCGGCTGCTGTTCGATCCGAGCGGGATCGTCGGCGGCACCTGCGGGAAGATGTTGAGGCCGGCGACGCCGCGCACGGCGGCGCGGATGTCGACGACGATCTGCTGGGCCGTGACCGGCCGGCCGTTTCGCTGTTCGCGCTCCTCCAGCGGTTTCAGACGCAGGAACATCGTGCCCGAATTGGCCGATGCGCGCGGCCCGCCCGCGCCGACGGACGACATGAAGCCTTCGATGTTCGGGTTTTTCAGCAGGATTTCCGCCACCTGCTGCTGCAGCCCGACCATGGCTTCGAACGACGCATCCTGCGCGCCGACCGTGGAGATCGAAATGCGGCCGGTGTCTTCAAGCGGGATGAAATCTTTCGGAACCACGCGGAACAGATACACGGTGGCCCAGACCGACAGCAGGAACGCCACGAACACGATCAGCTTGTTCGACGGCGCCCAGCGCGACTTGAAGCGGATCCCGAGGAATTTCGGGCTGAGGCACCATTTGAGCGCCGTGTCGTAAACCTTCAGCAGCGCGTCGAAGAACCATTCGCTCGCGCGGTAGAGCGCGCCGTGCTTCTTGTGATGCGGGCGCAGGAAGCGGCTGCACATCATCGGCGTGAGCGTGACCGAGACGATGCCCGAGACGATGATCGCGGCCGAAATCGTGACCGCGAACTCGTGCAGCAGGCGGCCGACGAGGCCGCCCATGAACATGACCGGAATGAACACCGCGACGAGCGAAACCGTCATCGAAACGATCGTGAAGGCGATTTCGCGCGAGCCGATGAGCGCCGCCTCCATCGGCTTCTTGCCCATCTCCATGTGGCGCACGATGTTTTCGAGCATCACGATCGCGTCGTCGACGACGTAACCGACCGCGAGCGTGAGCGCGAGCAGCGAGAGATTGTCGAGGCTGAAGCCGAAGGCGGCCATCGCGCCGAACGTGCCGACGATCGAGATCGGCAGCGCAAGGCTCGGGATGACCGTCGCCGACAGGTTCCTGAGAAACAGGAAAATGACGAGAATGACGAGGCACGCGGCCAGAACGAGCGTGAATTGCACCTCGTGGATCGCGTGTTTGATCGACTGGCTGCGGTCGTAGAGAATGCCGAGATCGACCGAGGCCGGCAGCGATTCGCGGAATTGCGGCAGGATCGCGCGCACCGCATCGACGACTTCGATCGTGTTGACGCCGGGCTGGCGGTAGACCGCGAGGATGATCGCGCGATCGCGCTTGAACCAGGCCGCCACCTTGTCGTTCTCGACGCTTTCGACGACCGTGCCGATCTCGCGCAGGCGCACCGGGGCGCCGTTGCGAACCGCCACGATCTGGTTGAGGAACGCTTCGCGTTCGAAAAGCTGGCCGGTCGCGCGCACGGTCAGCGTCTTGTCGGGCCCGGAGAGCTGCCCCGTCGGCAGGTTCGAATTCGCCTGCGCCACCGCCCGCTGCACTTCGTCGATCCCGATGCCGCGCGCGGCGAGAATGTTGGGATTCACCTGTACGCGGATGGCGCGTTTCTGCGAGCCGAACACGAGCACCTGGGCGACGCCGCTGATCGTCGATATCTGCTGGGCGAGCAGCGTCTCGGCGTATTCGTTGACCGTCTGCAGCTGGAGCGTCGGCGAGCTCAGGACGAGGAACAAGACCGGGAAATCGGCCGGGTTCACCTTGCGCATGACCGGCGGGGCCGGCATCGCGGCCGGCAGGCGGCGCTGCGCCGCCGCGATTGCGGCAACCACGTCCTGCGCCGCGGCGTCGATATCGCGGTTGAGCGCGAACTGCAGCACGATCCGCGACGTGCCGGTTGCGCTGGTCGACGTCATCGAGTCGATGCCGGGGATCGTCGAGAACTGTCCTTCCAGGACGGTCGCGACCGACGCCGCCATCGTCTCCGGGTCGGCGCCCGGCAGGTTCGCCTGAACCTGGATTGTCGGGAACTCGACGTTGGGAAGCTCGCTGACCGGCAGCGAGCGATAGCCGAAAGCCCCGAAAATGATGAACGCTGCCATCAGCAGCGTCGTCATCACGGGGCGGCGGATGCAGAGTTCCGGAAGGGACACGGGGGGCGCGGCCTCAGCCCGGCGGGCCGTTGGGGTTCGTGGCGCGGCCGGGCGGCGGGCTGCCCGCCGACGGCCGAACCGCGACGCGTGCGCCGGGCCGGAGGCGGAGCTGGCCTTCGGTGACGACGCGCTCGCCGGGTTTCAGCCCGTCTTCGATGACGACCGCGTGCTCCGTCCGGATACCCGCGCGAACCAGCCGCAGCTCGACCGTGCTGTCGGGCTTGACGACATAGACGTAGTAGCCGCGCTGGCCGACCTGGACGGCAGCCGGGGGCACCACGACGGCCTCGGATATCACCGCGAGCTCAACCGTGACATTGACGAACTGACCCGGAACCAGCCGGTCGTCGTCGTTGGCGAACGTGGCCTTGAGGATGATCGTGCCGGTCGCGGTATCGACGGCATTGTTGATGAAGGTCAGCGTTCCCTCGGCAGGCACGCGGTCTTCCTGCGGCACCTGAGCCTTGACCCCGATCTTGCCGGCGGCCATGCGCGCGCGGATCTCCGAGAGATGGCTTTCCGGCACCGAGAACTGCACGTAGATCGGCCGGATCTGGTTGAGGACGACGAGCGTGCTGCCGGCGGTGTTGTCGTTCGCGCGCACGAGATTGCCGGCGTTGACGAGGATGCTGCCGACGCGGCCATCGATGGGTGCCGTGATCCGCGTGAACTCGAGCTTGAGCTTGGCCTGTTCGACCAGCGCCTCGTCGGCCTTGATCGTGGCCTCGAGCGAAGCGGCATTGGCCTTGGCGGTGTCGTAGTTGGCGCGCGAGGTGAAATCCTTGGCGACCAGCGATTCGAGGCGCGCGAGATCGGCGCGCGCCTTGTCGAGCAGGGCCTTGTCCTTGGCGAGGTTCGCCTCGGCCTGACGCAGCGCCGCCTCGTAAGGTCGCGCATCAAGCGTAAACAGCAGGTCGCCCTTCTTGACGGTCTGCCCTTCGCGGAAATGAACTTCGCGAATCTGCCCGTCGACCTGCGATTTCACGGCGACGGCCGAGTAGGCCTGCACGCTGCCGATGACGGAAAGCGTGACCGGGACCGTGGATGTCTTCGCCGCGACAACGATGACCGGAGCTGGCGGCAGTCCGCCCGGCCCGCCCGGACGCGGCTGCGCCGTACCCGGTGGCTGGCCCGCGGCCGGGGCCTTGGGCGCGGGCGCCGTACCGGAATTCAACAGCGTGTAGCCGCCATACGCGACCGCGACGAGCGCCACTCCGCCGATGACCAAAGGCACGAGTTTCATGTTCGGTCGCTCGACTCCGGCCGGGACGCCCGTTAATCAGTATACGCCCATTCTATCGAAACCCGTCGCTGGCGCAAACGCGCGGAAATGACCAATTAACGGTAATCCCGGAAACGTGATGGCACGGCCAGGCGTCTTCCGCTGAACGGGAAACGAAACCTCGGAAACGCGCGAGACCGATTTGACCACACTGCTGTTTTCCCATGCGGCCTGCCTCGATCATGATCCCGGCCACGGCCACCCGGAGCGCCCGCAGCGCCTGTCTGCCGTTCTCAAGGCGCTGGAGGCTCCGGAGTTTGCCGCGCTGGAGCGCCGCGACGCGCCCATGGCCGATCCCGGCCTGCTGACGCTCGGCCACCCGCCCGATTTCGTCGACCGCATCCTCGGCATGATCCCGCCGATGGGCCGCGCGATGATCGACGGCGACACGGTCGTTTCGCCCGGATCGCGGGAGGCGGCATTGCGGGCCGCCGGCGCCGTTTTCGCCGCCGTGGATGCCGTAGCCAACAGCGAGGCCAAGAACGCCTTTTGCGCCGTGCGCCCGCCCGGCCACCATGCCGAGCCGGACCAGGCGATGGGCTTCTGCCTGTTCAACAACGTGGCGCTGGCCGGCCTGCACGCACGAGCGAACCACGGGCTGCGCCGCGTCGCCGTCATCGACTTCGACGTGCATCACGGCAACGGCACGCAGGCGATGTTCGAGCGCGATCCCGACCTCTTCTACGCGTCGACGCATCAATGGCCGCTCTATCCCGGCACCGGCTCCGAGCGCGAGCGCGGCGTGGACGGCAACGTCGTCAATGCGCCGCTCGCCGCCGGCAGCGGCTCGGCCGAATTTCGTCGCGCGTTCGAGCGCATCATCCTGCCCGCGCTCGACGGCTTCATGCCCGAGATGGTGCTGATCAGCGCGGGCTT
>CAZUYG010000040.1:0-11092 GCA_964624265.1 uncultured Candidatus Odyssella sp. | reverse complement strand
GTCGCCGACGGATACCGCACACTCGCGCATGGCATTCGCCGCAACTTCGACGAAACGGCAATTCGCACCGGCGAGATCCTCGCCGTGGGCGATTCGTTCACCGAAGGCATGGAAGTCGACGACGACCAGAGCTGGCCGGCCTACCTCGAGAAGAAGATCAGCCGGCCCGTCGTCAATGGCGGCGTCATGGCCTATGGAACGGATCAGATCGTCTTGCGCGCCGAGCAGCTGCTGCCGATCGTCAAACCCAAGATCCTGATCGTCGGCTTTCTGGAATTCGACGTGTTCCGCACCGGACACACGCATTTCGGCTCGCCCAAGCCCTACTTCACGGTCGAGAACGGCACGTTGCGTTATCACCCGCCGGCGCTCGTCACGGTGCGCCACGAGGCGGCGTTCGCGGTCCGCGCGGGCTACTGGCTGCGCCATTGGCTGGGCTATCTCGCCTCGGTCGACTACCTGATGCGACGGGCGGCCCCCGATTTCTGGCTCGGCAGCGAGCGCCGTCAATACGTCAGGGCGCCGAACGACCCGCTGGCCGTGACGTGCCTGCTGCTCGAGCGCCTGAAGCAGCGCACCGACCGCGACGGCGTTCGCCTGATGCTGTTCCTCCAGTACTACGCGTCCGCCATGATGTCGGACGACGAGCCGACGCCGAACGGCCAGGGCGTGGCCGCCTGCGCGAAGCGCCTCGGCATCCACGTCGTCGACCAGTTCGCATCGCTGCGCGCGCTGGTGGAAAAAAATCCGGATGCGATGCGGCCCTACTACATGACCGACGGGAAGAACTTCACGCACATGTCGCCGAAGGGCAACGAGCACGCCGCCGATCTCCTCGCGAAGGCGCTGTCCGAATAGCGGCCGGCGCGAGACCCTAGCTCAGCAGCCCGTGCAGCACGGGCGCCACCGGCAGATTGCGGCCGAGCGACCGGTAGCGGCTCTCCGGCACGCCGAACAGCGCGTACACCGTATTGATCACCGACCCTATGGTCAGGTGGTCTTCGATCTCGAAATGATCCGGCAGCTCGGGGATCGGGCGCATCGACGCGAAGTCGAATGGCGTTCCCATCGCCTTTTCGAGCGCCGGGTCCATCGTGCGGTGCGCGCCCGAGGGCTGCGCCCGCTCATTGGCGAGGTCGGAAGCGCCGATGACGAGGCCGCCGCGCACGCCCTTGCCGCCGAGCAGCACGGAATTGGAAAGCGAATTGTGATTGGTGCCGGTGGCATGGACCGGCGCATCGGCGCTGCGCATCGTGCGGCCGAATTCGCTGGCGACCATGACGGTGGTGACGTCGATCATCGACCGGTGCGCGTCGAACGGCGTCTCGTCGAGGGCCTCGAAGATCTCGCGGAGGCGCGCGATGGCGGCCGCAAACAGCTTGGGCTGCGCCTTGGCCTGCTCGGCCGAATGCACGTCGAAGAACTCGGGGAGCACATAGATCGCCGAGCGCGCGATCGACTGCCGGAAACACTGCGCGATGAGGTCGACCGCCTGGTTCTCGGGCTCGGCCTCGGGATGCGGCGGCACGAGCCTGGCGAGCTGGCGCTGCACCGCCGGCGCGCCGTCGAGCCCGGCCAGCATGCGCTGCGCACCGGCCGCGAAGCGCCCCGCCCCGCCGGCGTTGGCGTTCACGCGCCCGCGCATGAATTCGGCGAGCGGATCGCCGGCCTGGATCGGACGGAGCTGCTTCAGGCTCGTGGCGAGTCCGGCGGCGGCCCAGGGATTGAGCGAGACGACCGCCGAGTGATTGTCGACGTTGACCGGCAGCGCGTCCGAAGGCGAAACGGCGTCGAGCGAGGCCCGCTCACGGCCGGTTTCCGCGAGATTGAGATGCGGAACGAACGATTCGCCGCCGAACGGATTCCCGGCGAACAGAAAATTCATGTTCTGGAGATGGCCGTCGAATCCCGGCGTCATGTAGACGCCGTTCAGAACGCTGAACCAGTCGCGGAACGGCAGCAGCGGCTCGACGAGCGTCGAGGCCAGCGTGGCGATGCCGTTGCGGCCGCGGTAGGGGAACGGCTCCTTGCCGAGATAGTTCTGGATCCGGCCCGCCCGCGTCATCGAGAGCGGGCGCGCGTCGAACATGTAGGCCGGATCCGCCCCGCCGTTGAGCACGATCATCAGGAAAAAGTGCGGATCGGCGGCGGCCGCCGCCGCTTCGCGCGCGCCCATCGACGGCAGCAGCAGCGTTCCGCCGCCGGCCGCGGCATAGCTCAGCAGGCGGCGGCGCGAGATGTTCATTGGTGCAGCAGGAAATGCGGGTTCATCGCGATCGCGAGCGTCATTGCCGCCACGGTTTCGGCCGCCGGCTTGCCGGCGTAGGCGGAACGGAAGAAATCGCGCCATGCGGCGTATTCCGCCTCCGGAGCGCCATAGCCCATCAGCGCGAGCCAGAACTCCTGCAGCACCGCGTCGTCGCGCGCGCCCTCGGCGGGCCAGGCGCAGATCTTCTTGAGAGTTGCCTGGAAGCGCATTTGCAGCGGCAGTCGCGAACCGGCGCAGGATTGGCCCACCGCGGCCGCGAATCGCGACAGCGTCGCGTGCCAGATCACCATGTTGAGCGCGTTCGGCACGCCATTGCGGAAACCGTGCTCGTTGCCGAAGCCCTCCCAGCTGCCGAGCAGGCGATCGAGGTCTTCGGCCGGCAGATACTTGCCCAATTCGATCGGCGTCTCCGGCGGGGCGATGCGGCGCGAAAGCTCGCGCGAGACCGCGGCGAGTCCCTTGAACTGCGAGCTCAGGATCTCCGCCTGCGCGGCCTGCGCGCCGCACAGAACGAAAAGCGCTGCGGCCACGATTTGCTTCACCGCTCGCCCCGCTGCCGCAGGCGCGCCAGCTCCTGCTGCGCCCATTGCATCAGCTCGTCGCGCTCGTCGGTCCGCATCAGCCGGTCTTTCGGCATGCGCAGCTTGGGATCGCGGGAGGCGAGGCGTTCGACGATCTTCGCCAGCGTCTCCTCGGGCCTCACCTGGTCCCAGAATTTGTCGAGATGCGGGAACGTCCGCTCGCGGCCGCCGGGCGCCGCGATCCAGCCGCCGAGATCGAGGTTTCCGTCGCCATCCTGCGCCGAATCGTGGCAGCTCGTGCAGTTCTTCTTGAGCACGTGGGAGATTCGGCACGGCGGCGCATCGCCGGGATTGGTGCCGGGCGCGAAATCGTAGCACTGCCTTGGCGCCAGATCGCGTTCGCGATAGGCGCGGCTTTCGGCGATGCGGAGGACGGTGTTTTTGAACGCTTCGGCGGAATTGACGGCGGCCTCGCGTTCGAACGCGCGCGTCAGATGATCGAGCCAGCCGCTGTCGATCATCTGATCCGGGGCCACCATGTATTCGAACAGGCGCCGCACGACGCAGCGCTTGGCCTCGGGCGCGGCGCGGATGATGCGCGACAGATCGTCCACCGTGCTGCCGTACAGGTTTCCGCCGGGAGACGCCGCCGAGCGGACGTAGCCGACGTTCCACGCGCGTTTGGTTTCCGGCGCCGCCCGCCATGCGCCCTCGTATTTCGTCCGCTCGGCCGTGGAAAGATCGTCGAATACGATCGCGTTCATGCGCCCGTAGTCGAAGAAATAGGCGCCGTGGCCGCGGAAGAATCCGGCCATCGGGTCGAGCTTCGCATGGCAGGCGGCGCAGGTGGTCTCGGCCTTGGCTTCGGCGTGAGACTGCGCCGGCGCCGGCGGCGCGGGCGGCGAAGCGACGACGTCGTCGCAGAAGAAGCGTTTCAGCACGTAGGCCGCGCGCTTGCGGTTGAAGTTGGTCGAGGAGTTGCCGAGCGCGACGCTCTGCTCGTGACCGAACGCCAGCCATGCGCGCGTAGCGTCGAGCGCGGACAGATCGAACGGCCGGAACTCGGCGACCGAGCGCGGGCGATAGGCCGCCGGCTCGTGCCTCAGGATTTCAGCGAAGGCGCGTTCCAGCTGCTTCAGCGCCGCTTCGAGTGCGCCCACGAGGAGCGGGATTTCGACCCATTGTTCCGGCTGGCCGTCGCATTCTTCCTTGTGCACTTTGGCCACGGCCGCGAACGGCGCCTCGATCAGCTGCACGCGCGTGAATACGAAAATCTCGGCATCGTTGAACGCACGCACGAAACGCTTCGCGACATCGGCTTCGCGCGCCAGGAAGTCCCCGACCTGATCGCAATACACGTCGCCGTTCGGCCGCGCACCCTTGCCGCGCGCGATGACGGCAGCGAAGGCCGCACGGACTTCGGCCATGACCCTCAACCGCAGCCGCGGCGAGGTGAGGCCGGCGTCGGCTCCGGTGGGCGGATCCTCCGGCTCGTCGGAGAGCGGTGCCAGGTAAAGCGGCCCTTGAAGGTCGAACAGCTTCAGATAGTCGCCGCCGGCGAGCACGGCCTGAGCCGAGGCGACGGCGTTGGAAAAATCGAACGCCGTGCGCTCGTAGCGGCCGCCCTTCCCCAGGCGGTCGGGCTTGAAGCCGAGCACGAAGAGGTTGAAGTCGAGCACCATGTCGCCGAAGCGCGCATCGCGCATGAACCGCCGCGCGATTTCGCGCTCCGGCAGCTTCACCAGCGCGTCGAGGTCGTCGTCCGGCCCGAGGCCTTCGCCGCCACGCAGCAGGCGGGCGGTCTTCTCGATCCAGCGGCGCTTGGCCCAGAGATCCGGGGTCTTGGGCGGGAACAGGCTGGCGTCGTCGACCCAGGCGGGGCGTTGCTGCGCAGCGGCGGGCGGCGCGGTCGCGCAGGCCGCACCCAAGGCGGCGGCCGCTGCGAGTACCCATCGACGGGCCGAGCCGATCAGGCCGCGCCCTCCGCCGCAGGTCACAAAGCGTCTCCCGTCTGCTCTCGCCAATCCCCGTGCGGGACGATATCAGCAATCGGCTGCGATGCCCATCTCCCGCCGAACCCCGCGCGAAGATGTCTCGGCACGGCAACTCTTCCCATAGTCGGCGCCGGCCTTCGGATAATACGAAGCACGGCGGCGGACGTTCCGGGCGCCGCGCCCCGTCACTTCATCAGCGAGGGCAGCCAGAGCGAGATCGCGGGAAACGCGACGAGCACGGCGAGGCGGACGAGATCGGCGAAGATGAACGGCGTCACCCCGGAAATGACGGTCTTGAGCGGCATGCCCGGAACCACGGCGGCGATGACAAAGAGATTCATGCCGACCGGCGGCGTGATGAGCCCGATTTCGACGACGCAGACGACGAGGATGCCGAACCATATCGGATCGAAGCCCATCGATTTCACGAGCGGGAAGAACAGCGGCAGCGTGATCAGCAGCATCGAGAGGCTGTCGAGAAAGCAGCCGAGGATCACGTAGATCGCGAGGATGACGATCAGCACCATGTAGCGCGACAGGCCCGAGGCGACGATCGCGTCGTTGAGCATGCGCGGCAGGGTCGACGTCTCGATGAAGTATTGCAGGATCGACGTCCCGATGAAGATCATGAAGATCATCGCCGTCGTGCTCGCCGTCTCCTTCAGGCTGTCGATGAAGACTCGCCAGGTGAGACGGCGCATCAGGAGCGTGAGCAGGAACGCGCCGAACGAGCCGACCGCGGCGCCCTCGGTGGGCGAGAACACGCCGGTGTACATCCCGCCCATCACGACGATGAACAGGATGAGGACCGGCCCGACGCCCTTGATCGTGGCGGCGCGCTGCCGCCAGGTCGCGCGCTCGCCGGCCGGACCCGCGCCGGGGCGGATGCGCGCCACGAGATACGCCGCGGCCATGTAGCAGACGGTGGCCACCGTGCCCGGCAGGAAGCCCGCCAGGAACATCTTGCCGATCGACTGCTCGGTGAGCAGCGCGTAGATCACCATGATGATGCTGGGCGGGATCAGGATGCCCAGCGTGCCGCCGGCGGCGAGCGTTCCGGCAGAGAGGCGATCGTCGTAACCGTGACGGCGCATCTCGGGCACGGCCACGCGCGCCATCGTGGCGGCGGTGGCCAGCGACGAGCCGCAGATCGCGCCGAAGATCGCGCAGGCGCCGAGCGTGGCGAGCGCGAGGCCGCCGCGCCAGTGGCCGATCAGCGAATAGATCGCCTGGTAGAGCGAGCGCGAGAGGCCGGCATGGGCCGCGAACACGCCCATCATCACGAACAGCGGGATGACCGAGAGCGTGTAAGGAAACACGGTGGCGAAGGGCTGCGAGCCGAGAATGAAGGCGAGGCTCGTCCAGCCGTTGATGAGCGCACCGCCGACGATGCCGACCGCGGCCATCGCGATCGCGATCGGCACGCGCAGCGCGATGAGGATCAGCAGGACGGCCATGCCGAGGCCGCCGATGAGCGCGGGCGACATCGCTCAGGCGACCGGGTCGACGGGCGCCGCTTCGGCCGCCGGATCTGGCTCGCCGCGCAGGAGCCGGCCCAGCGTTTCGCCGAACAGCGCGAGGCAGGCGAGGCTCGACAGCGCCATGCCCGCCAGCAGCGGCAGCCAATAGATTCCGAACGGGAAGCCGAGCGTCTGCGTCTGGTCGCCGGCGGAGTGCTCGCGCCACGCCTGCTGCGCGCCGTACCAGGCGATCAGCGCCAAAGCCGCGATCGCCAGCGCGAGCGCCAGGAGCCGCAGCGCCTGCTGGGCGCGCATCGGCAGGCTCTTGGTGAACAGGTCGATCGCGACGTGCTCGCCGGTGAGGAATGCGGCCGGAATTGCGAGCAGCGCCGCCCACATCACCGCGAGCTGCATCAGATCGACCGTACCCGGCACGCCGCTGAACGACAGCGAGCGCAGCGCGATATCGGCGATCGTGATCAGCACCGCCGCCAGCAGCAGCGCCTGGGCGGCATTGGCCAGGCGCAGCGCCAGGGAGCGCAGCCTCGCGACGAGGCCCGTCATCGGCCGCGCTCCCCCTGCCCCGCTACTTCTCGATCTGGCCGATCTGGCGAACCATCTCGGCGAAGATCTCGCGCACGTTCTTGACGCTCTTCTCCTGCTCGGCGAGGTACTTCTCGATCACCGGCTCGAGCTGCTTGCGCCACTTGTTGCGCGTCTCGGCCGCGACCGGCTCGATCTTGTGGCCGCGCTTCTTGGCCGCCTCTACCGCCTCGTCGTCGGTGTCGGTCCAGATCTTGCCCCACTTCTCGGCGGTGAAGTGCGCGGCGCTGACCTCGTCGAACACCTTGCGCACGTCGGGCGCGAGCGAATCGTAGCTCTTCTGATTCATGATGACGTATTGCGTGACGACGTAGCTGTCGGCGTCGAGGTGATGCGAGAGCACCTCCTGCAGCTTGAACGCGCCGATCGGCCCCCACGGCATCACTACCGCGTCGATGGTGCCCTTCTCGGCGTTCTCGTAGATCTGCGTCGGCGGCAGGCCCACCGGCGTGGCCCCGATGAACTCGAGCATCGCCGTGATCGGCGGCGTCGGCGAGCGCACGCGCATGCCCTTCAGGTCGGCGATGTCCTTGATCGGCTTCGTGCGGCTGTGGATCGAGCCGGCGTTCGTCGAGGTGAGCGTGAGCATCTTCACGCCGGGGAAATCGGGCGCGAGATACTTGTCATACATCGCGCTGAGCACCTTCGTGGCGGTGCTGCCCTTGCGCACGACGAACGGCAATTCCATCAGCACGGTGCGCGGATGGCGCGCGCGCGGCACGCCGGGCAGCGCCAGCGCGATATCCACGGCGCCGGCGCGCGTCTGGTCGAACTGCTTGTTGATGTCGCCGAGCGCGCTGCCCGACGCGAAGATCTGGAACTTCACCTTGCCGCCGGTCTTGGCCGTGATCTCGTCGGCCCAGGGCTTCAGCACGCGCGTCTGGTTGAAGTGCGACGACGGGAAGATGTGCGAGATCTTGAGCTCGACCGACTGGGCCGAGGCCGTTGCCGCGTAGGCCGTGAGCCCTCCCAGCGCGGCGGCGAATGCGATGCGTCTCATGGTGCTTGCTCCCTTGGTGGCCGTTCGTTGGCGATGGAGGCGGCTGCCGGCCGTCACGCAGCCTTGGCCTCCGAGTAGTCGAGAAGCTTGGACTTGTATTCGCTGCGCGGCAGCGCACCGGCCGGCAGCAGCGCGATTTCGGTCGTGACGACGAGCGCCGAGCGGATCGCATCGCCGATCGCGGTCGCCAGCGCCGGCTCGGCCGAAGCGCCCGGCGCCAGCTCGACGGCGACCTTGAGCGGCGGCTCCTGCTTCACGCCCTTGCGCGCCGGCCGCACGGCGATGTAGCCGCTGACCTGCGGCTGGAAGCGGTTGACGATCTCGCGGATCGCCGACGGAAACACGTTGACGCCGCGCACGATCAGCATGTCGTCGGTGCGGCCGATGCAGCGGACGCGGAGCGTGTGCCGCCCGCAGCGGCACGGCTCGGTCCAGACGCGCACGTGATCGCGGCTGCGGAAGCGCAGCAGCGGCGCGGCCTCGCGGCGGATGTGCGTATAGACGAGCTCGCCGGTGGCGCCCTCTTCGAGCGGCAGCGCGCGGCCGCTTTCGGGCTCGATCAATTCGACGTGGACGAAGCCGGCGCCGCTGAAATGCATGCCCGACTGGGCCTCGCACTCGCCCCACAGCGAGGCGGCGACGTCGCCGAGGCCCATCGCTTCGTATACCTTCGCGTTCCACGCCTCCTCGAGCGTGCGGCGCATGTCGGGCTCGCCGCCGCCGGGCTCGCCGGCCACCATGATGCGCTCGACGCCGGACTGGCGCACGTCCCAGCCGTGCTGGCGCGCCCATTCGGCGATGTAGCTGGCGTAGGACGGCGTGCAGGCGAGCGCCTGCGGCTTCAGAAGCCGGAGCGCCGTGACGAGCCGCTCGGTGTTGCCGGTGCCGACCGGGATATGCGTGACGCCGATGTGCTGGAAGCTCTCGAGCGCGAGGCCGGCCACGAACGGCCCGGCGTTGTAGGTGGTGATCAAGCCCTGCCCGGCCGCGAGGCCGCAACGCGAATAGGAGCGCGAGCCGATCGCGACCCAGTCGCCGACGTCGCGCTGCGTGAGCGGGATGTAGCTCGGCACGCCGGTGGTGCCGCTGGTCGAGAACACGCGCTTCACGTCGACGCGCGCCGCCGCGAGGTGCGCGCCGAGCGGCGGCGTTTCCTGCTGGCTCTGGCGCAATTCGTCCTTGGTCGTGAACGGGAGCTCGGCGATGCGATCGAGGCCGCCTGCCGCATCCGCCGAAGCGAAGCCGGCGGCGCTGAGTTTCGCCCGATAGAAGGCGGAGTTCGCGAATAGATAGGCGAGCTGCGCGCGATACGCGGCATCGTCGGCCTTGCGCTGTGCGGCAGGATCGAGCGCCGCGTCGCCGAACGGAAACGCCTTGGTCATGCGCGGACCTTTGCACCTTCGTGGTCGATCGCCTCCTCGCCCTTGGCCGCGAGCAGGAAGCCGATCGGGCTTTCGCGCTCCTCGGCGAGATGGCCGATGATGCCGGCCGTGCGCGCGAGGATCGGGATTCCCTTCACCGCCGCGTCGGGGAAATCGAGATCGAGCAGGATCGCCCCGATCGGCCCCGAGACGTTCATCACCAGCGGCTTGCCCCACACGGCAGCAGCGGCCTTGCCGAAGCGGCGCAGCAGATCGACGTGGACGCCGGACGCGCGGCGCTGGTCGGCGAGCGCCAGCAGCCGCTCGGTGCGCGGATCGACCGGCCGGTGCAGCGGATGGCCGAAACCCGGCAGGCGCTCGCCGCGCGCCTTCACCGCGCGCGTCATCTCGAGCACGATCGCTCCGCTTCGCTCTTGCCGGCGCAGCGCTTCGCGGCCTCGCGCAGCAGCGCCGCGCACAGCTCCGATGTACCCAGCACGACCGTGCCGCAGCCGAGGATGCCGGCCGCGACCGCGCCTTGCAGCGCGTCGGGCGCCGCCGCGAGCGTCATGCGCGCGGCCTGGACCGTGGGCGTGAGGCCGTGCTCGGCGATCGTGACCAATAGCGCATCGAGGAAGAAGCGCTGGTTCTCGTTCGGCTTCTTGCCGGTGACGTGCAGGAAGAAGAATTCGGTGAAGCTCAGCGACCCGATCAGCTCCGACGTGAGGTCGTAGCCGCGCACCGTGATCGAGCGCTCGTCGGCGGTGGAAATCGCCGTGCGCGCCGCGCCCGGCTTGCCGATCATCATGTCGTCTCCTCCCGCGCCCGGCTCGTCCGGTCGTCGCTTGCTCGTTGACTTTGTCCGCAGAGCGGACAAATATCCGCACTGCGGACAAATCATTTGCGGCGCGGAGGCCGGCATTGTCAAGCGACGAGACCGAAGACCGGGACTTCGTGCGCGCGCTGGCGCGCGGCCTCGCCGTGATCGAGAGCTTCGACGACGCGCGCACCGCGCTGACGCTCAGCGACGTGGCGCGGCGCACGAAACTGAGCCGCGGCACCGTCGCGCGCGTGCTCCATACCCTGAAGACGCTCGGCTATCTCCACGGCGACGGGCGCCATTTCCACCTGCTGCCGCGCACCTTGAAGCTCGGCTACGCCTATCTCTCGTCGCAGCCGCTCTGGCGCCTCGCGCATCCGATGCTCGAGGCGGTAGCGGAGGAGACGGGAAATCCCTGCTCGCTCTCGGTGCTCGACGGCGAGGAGATCGTCTACGTCACCTGGGTCGCGGCCGGGCGCGTGGTGTTCGACTATGTCGGCGTCGGCGGCCGCCTGCCCGCGTTCTGCGCATCGATGGGCCGCGTGCTGCTCGCGGCGCTGCCCGATGGCGAGATCGACGCCTTCCTCGCCAAGGCCAGGCTCGCGCCGCGCACCCCCCGCACGATCACCGACCCGGCCAAGCTGCGCGCGATTCTCGCCGCCGTGCGCCGCAACGGCTATGGCACGCAGGACGAAGAGGTGGAGCTCGGCCAGCGCGCCGTCGCCGTGCCGGTGCACGACGATGCGGGCAAGACGATCGCGGCGATCAACGTCACGGTCTCCGCGCACCGCACGCCGATGAAGCAGATGCTCGAGACGGCGGTGCCGGTCTTGCGCCGCGAGGCCAAGCGCCTCGGCGAGGCGCTCTCGCTCGTGCCGGCGCGCGACATTTCCCCCGGCCGCGCGGCCCGCCTCAGCTGACCGGCGGCACGGCTCTTGCTTCCATTCCGTGCGGAAACCGCACGCGGGAGGATGCAATGAGCGGATTGGGCGGCCTCAACAAATCGCCGAACGGCGTCGTCGTCGGCCTCGTGCAGCTTCAGCTTCCCGTCGTCGCCGAGCCGC
>CAZUYG010000039.1:0-11125 GCA_964624265.1 uncultured Candidatus Odyssella sp. | reverse complement strand
GTAAAAAGGACGTCGCGCCGCCCGGCCCGCCGGGGCGTTCGGCGCGGTCACGGTCAGCTCTCGGGAAAAACGAACGGGCGCTTCTCCAGCGCTGCATCGAGGCCGACCGAGGCCGTGATCGGCGGGCGGCGCACGAAGCTGTTCGGAACGAACAACTATCTCGGAATGACGTTCGAGCCGGAAGTCCGGCAGGCCGCCGCCGCTGCAATCGAAGCGAGCGGCGTCGGCACCACCGCTTCGCGAGTGGCGTCGGGCAACCTTCCCGACCACTACGAACTCGAGAGCGAGATCGCCGCCTTCGTCGGAAAACGCAGCGCGGTGGTTTTCTCCACCGGCTTCCAGGCCAACCTCGGCGCGATCGCGGGCCTGTGCGGTCCGGGCGACGTGATCGTCCTCGACGAGGAGTCGCACGCCAGCATTTACGACGCGGTGACGACGAGCGCCGCGCGCAAAGTGAAATTCCGCCACAACGACGTCGCGCATCTCCGCAAGCAGCTGAGCGAGATCCGCGAGGACATGTCGCGCGTCCTCATCGTCGTCGAGAGCGTCTACAGCGCCGTCGGCGACACGGCGCCGCTCGTCGATATCGTGCGCATCAAATCCGAATTCGGGTGCAACCTCCTGGTGGACGAGGCGCACAGCATCGGCATGTTCGGACCGGGCGGCGCGGGCCTCGTGCACGAACTCGGCATCGCCGATCAGGTGGACGTGCTCACCGGCACCTTCAGCAAGAGCTTCGGCCTGATGGGCGGCTTCGCGGCCTCCGATCATCCGGATTTCTTCTGTCTGCGCTATTCCGCGCGCGCGTTCATGTTCACGGCCGCGCTGCCGCCGCCGGTCGTGGCCGCGATCCGCGCGTCGCTCGCCAAGATACGCCTCGCCGACGACAAGCGGGCGCGCCTCTGGCGCAATGTCGAGCACCTGCGCGGCGGCCTGCGCCAGCGCGGCTACAGCACGATCGACGCGCATTCCCCCGTCGTCCCGATGATCTTCGACGATCTCGCCGAGTGCTACACGCTGTGGAAGACGCTGCTGCTGAACGGCTTCTATGCGAACCTCCTCATGCCGCCCTCCACGCCGCGCGGCGCGTGCGTCATCCGTTTCAGCGTGTGCTCCGAGCATCGGCCGGAAGACGTCGACGCGCTGCTGGCCGCAATCGATGCGGTGATGGGTGCGCAGCGCCGCAACGGCAAGGAGCGTGACGGACGTGCGTTCGTGTCCACCGCCGGCATCGTCGTGGCGACGGGCGCGGCCAACACGGAAATCGCGCCGCGCGCGCGGCCGCAAGACCGCGCTTCCGGAGTCTAGCGCATCGTAGCCGTCGTCATCGTTCGCCGCCGAAGGGCACCGCACGCGCGGCCGCGGCGGATGCCATGAGCGCCGCCGCCATCGGCTGGCTGGCCGCGCTGGCGTTTCTACTCGCATCGGCCGCCGCCGTGCTCTTCCGCCGGCCGCGCGCCGTCACGTCACCGGCGGCGTTTCCCGTTTCGATCATCGTCCCCCTGAAAGGCGCGTCGCCGTTCCTGGCGCAAAACCTCGCCGCGCTGGCGGAGATGCCGTTCCCGGGCGAGATCGTTTTGGCCGTGGCGGATACCGTCGATCCCGCCCATGCGGTGGCAGCCCCGTTCGCCGCGGCGAATCCCGCACGCATGCGCCTTTTGGCCGGGGAAGACGCGGCCTACGCAAATCCGAAGCTGCGGAACGTCGCCAAGGCGTACCGCGCGGCCCGTCACGATACCATTCTGTTTCTGGACGATACGGTCCGGCCGGAGGCGGCGCTGCTGGCGGAACTCCTCGCGAGTCTCGCCGCGGGGGCGCGCGCCGCGACGGCGGCGCCGCTCGCGGTCGAAGCGCGGAACTTCGCCGCCGCGTGCGAGGCTGCCACCTGCAACGGCTATCTCCTCCGCATCGAGGCGCTGCTGGATCTGGCCGGGCTGGCGGCGGGTTTCGGCAACGCTTTCGCGTTCCGCAAATCCGATCTCGAGGCGGCCGGCGGCTTCGCGCGCCTTGCCGAGGGGCCATGCGAAGACAATGCGTTGAGCCGCGCGCTGCGCGGGGGCGGGGGCGGCGTCCGCATCGCGCTCGCCCGCCGCAACGCGATGCGCCCGGTGGGCGCGCGCCGGTGGCGCGACGTGGCGCTGCGCCATTTGCGCTGGAAAAACTGCACCAAGTGCCACGACCCGGCGGCGTTCTTCCTCGAGATCGCGATCGGCGGATTGGTCTTTCATTTGCTCGGCGCCGCGGCGCTCGCGGAAGCTTTCGGCTTCGGCTGGTGGACCGGGCTCGGCGCCAGCGCCGCGATCTGGTACGGAACCGAGCTGCTGCTGCACGCCGCTTCCGGCTGGCCGCTCGGCTGGCGCAGCCCGTTCGCATGGGTGCTGCGCGATCTCGCCCAGCCGATGCTGACCGTCGCGGCCGCGTTCACGCGCGCGATCGAATGGCGCGGCACGCGCATCGAAATGCCGTGGCGCTGGCCGAGCCTCCGCTGACCGGTCAGATACCGCGCTTCTCGGTGCGGACGAAGCCGCTCCGGCGGCCGGCGACGGCGCTCAGCGTCGCGCGGATTCGCTCGGCCGTCAGCGTCGCCTCGAACGCCAGCGCGCCGCCGAGATCGCCAAGAAGCCGGCTTCCGCGCGCATCCCCGAGCAGGCGCCGGCTGAGCAGCACGCCGGCGATGCGCACGGCCGCGTGCAGCCCGATCGTCGTCCAGATGGCGGCCGTCAGCACCGGATCGTAGAGACGGCCGCTCGCCGCGAGGTGCCCGAGGCCGGCCGCGGCGGCGAGTACCACGAGGATCGGCAGCAACGGCTCGGACAGCGCCAGCGCGACGAGCAGCGCGCGGCGCCAGGGCGCGAGCCGCGGCAGGAGACCGCGCAGCGTCTTCAGCGTTGCCTCCGCCGTGCCTTTCGTCCAGCGGTATTGCTGCGCTTTCCAGGCGCGCCAATCCGCCGGCAATTCTCCCGGCGCCGATACCGAAACGAGATAGGCCGCGCGCCAGCCGCAGGCCTGCGCGCGATAGCTCACGTCGAGGTCCTCGGCGATCGTGTCGCCGCTCCAGCCGCCGGCGTCGTCGATCGCCTGCCGCCGCCACAGGCCGCAGGTGCCGTTGAAGCGGTTCGGCAGACCGATCCAGTCCCGCGCCGGCTGCTCGAACGCGTAGTGCAGGTCGAGCACGAGAGCCTGGGCGCGCGTCAGCGCGTTCTCGTCGCGGTTCAGGTGCGCGATCCGCGTCTGCACGAAACCGACGCGGCTATCCGCGCGCATGGGCGCATGAGCGCCGCGCAGCCATCCCGGCGGCGGAATGTAGTCGGCATCGAACATCGCCACATAGGGCGCGTCGGTGCGCGCGAGCCCCGCCTGCAAAGCCCCCGCCTTGAAGCCCTCGCGGCTTCCGCGGCGCACTACGTCGACATGCGCGCCGGCAGCGCGCAGCCTCGCCGCCGCCGCCTCGGCCAGCGCGCCGGTGTCGTCCGTGCTGTCGTCGAGCACCTGGATGAAGAGCCGGTCGCGCGGCCAGTCGAGCGCCGCCGCTGCTTCGACGATCCTCGCGATCACGCGCGGTTCGTTGTGGGTCGGAATTTGCACGAGCACGTGCGGCAGGTCCGCATCCGCGGCGCGCGCGGCGAGCAATCCGCGTTCGGCGGCCAGCGCCGTGCGCCGCCGCAACAGAAAGCCCGCGATCAGCGCGCAATGCGGCAAGGCCGTGAGCGCCGCCAGGCCGAGCAGCGCGAGCGTCGCAAGGAAGAAGAATTCGCTCACCGCCGCGCTAGTCCTGGCCGCGCGCCGCGATGCGCGGCCGCAACGGCAGCGCATTGCCGCGCCAGGCGACGGAGCGTTTCGAAAGGGTCGCCAACCAGAGCGCCGGCAGCAGGAGTTCGCGCAGCGTGAATGCGAGCGGATAACGCCAGAACAGCGGCCAGCCGAGCGCGCGCGTGCAAATGAGTTCGAGCGCAAGCCACGCGAGCCACGTCGCGGCGATGCCGGCGAGGAACCAGCCGCCCAGGAGCCACTCGGCCGCCATCCCCGCGGCAAGGCCGCAGATCGCGAAGCCATGCAACGGCTCGGTCCAGAACGCGAAGGGCGTGTGCCAGCGGCGCGCGCCCATCCAGCGCAGCTGGCGCGCGAACATCGTGGCGAAGCGCCGCCGTCCGAGCGGCTGCAGCGCCGGTTCCGGCGCGAGCACGGTCGAGAGCCCGGCCGTAGATAGCCGTTCGCGGATCACCGAATCCTCCGCCATGCCCTCGGCCAGCGCCACGATGCCGCCAACACGGTCGAGATCCTCTTTGCGGAATAGCAGCGTCTTTCCCATCGCGACCGATCGGCCGATGCGGTCGCCGGCGAGCAGGAAACGCGCGCCGTAACCGTTTTGAAACGCCGTTTCGATTTCGGCAACCATGCCGTCGGGCTTTACCGCGATCGCGACGGCCGAAACGAGCCCCACGCGGCCGCCGAGATGGCGCAGAAGCCCATCGATTCGGCCGGGCGGGGATTGCACATTGTCGTCGGTCATCAGCACCAGATCGTGTCTCGCCATCCGGTACGCCGCAACCTGCACGTTGACCTTCGGGTTGAAGGTGTGGCGAACGTCATCGAGGCTGATGCGAACCCGCGCCGCTTGCGCCGGCGACAAAGCGGCCAGCGCGCGCTCCGCCTCGGGCTCGGCCCTCTCCGAGGCGACGATGATCTCGTAGTCCGGATAGTCGAGCGAAGCCAGTTCGGCGAGCCGCGTCTGGAACGAGGGTTCGGTCTCCCGCGTGGGCACGATGATCGAAACCGGCGGGCGCGCCCCTATGGCCGCCGCGCGCCGCCGCCGGAATCCGGCCTGCGAAAGCGCCGCCGCCACGCTGACGGCATGGAACGACAATGCCGCGAGCCACAGCGCGAACAGACCCCAGCCGGCATAGGCGAGCGCAGTCATGGCCGATCGGCCGCGTTCGGTATGTTCAAGTCGTCGGGGCCGGTCATGGGCGGGCAGGCTATGGAAAAGAAACAGCGTAGCCGTGCCGTGTCGGGGAATCCATGCTCGTGCCGCCGCTGCGATTGTCCGCTCTCGAAAATTGTGAGAAGAATGCGGAGCGCTGCCGCCGCCGTCGCCGAAACGGGAACCGTGGCATGGTCCTGGCCCAGTATTATCTGCTGAAGAAGTGCCTGAAGGCGCTCGCCCTGGCCACGCCCGGCTTCTGCATGCCCATGCTGCTGGCCCATTGCGGCCCGCTCTACGACGCCTACAGCCGCGAACTCGTCGGTTTCTTCGAGCTGCTCTACATGATGCTGCTCTGGCTGCCGATGATCATCTACCTTTCGATGCCGGGCGTGGTGGCGATCGCGATCGGCTTCACCTATTTCAACGCGCTGAGCGACCGCGAGCTGATCGTGATGCAGGCCTCGCGCCTCAGCATCGTCCAGCTCGTGATGCCCGGCGTCGTCGCGTCGGTGCTGGCCGCGCTCGTCTGTGCGGCGGCTTCGCTTTACGCCCTGCCCGAAGCGATGCGCGCCTTCGCCGAGCGCATCTACGTCGCAGAGAAGAACATCCGGCCCGCGAGCCTGCGCGAAAACGCGTTCTCGCAGCTCAGTCCGGGCGTCGAAGTTTATTTCCAGTCCCGAATCTCGCCCGACACGGTGCACAATGTCATCGTGCGCATGGAGGCCCCGGGTGGCGCGCGCGTGATCACGGCGCAGACGGCGACGTTCATGCGCGCGGAGGGGCGCGTCTACGTCGTCTTCGAGAACGGCTACGTGACGAGCGAGCCGAACACCAAGGAGCCCTCGGCCGGCGCCACGCACTTCGGGCGGTATTCGTATGAAGTCGCCCGCGTCTACACGCAGGCCGATGTCAGCGATCGCATCTGGGGCTTTTTCGAGCGGCACGTTCAGCATCTGCTGTTCCCGCCGCACAACATCACCGGGCCCGAGCGTGCCGCTTGGCTGATCGAGGGTTTGAAGCGTCTCGTCCACCCCATGCTCTCGGTCGCCTATGGGCTGCTCGCGCTGGCCATCGTGTTCTCGATCATGGCGATGGTCCGGCAGAACGTGCTGAGAGTGATCGGCACCGGCGCCTTCCTGTTCGGCGGCATGCACACCGGCTATCTCCTGGTCATGGGCGTCCTGTCGCGCGAGCCGGATTTCCCGCACCGCATTGTGCTCCTGTTCCCGGTCGCGGTCGCCGCCGGCGCCATCGCCCATCTGCGCGTGCTCGACAGCCAGCGGATATCGCGCACGCGTCTGCGCGCGACCGCGCGCTATCAGGCGGCGGGCTAGCCGGGTGCTGCCGGGCTTCGCCGTCTTCGACGATTTCTTTCCGGAGGCGCGCGATTTGCGCGCGGGGATCGACACCCATTTCGCTTCGCCCGAAAAGCACAAGGCCGACTCCCACCAGGTTTGGAACTATTGGCATGTGCCGGGGCTTTACACCTACCTCCGCACCTCGCCCGAAAAGATCCTGCCGCGTCCTCTGGTCGAGCGCTTTCTATCCAAGCTGCGCGCGGTTTCGCTGTTCCGATACGGGCTCGGGCAGATCACTTGGCCTTATCTCAGCCTCTACGTTGCCGGCTGCCAGCAGGGCCTGCACAACGATTCGCGAAATGGCCGCCTCGGTTATGTCTACTCGCTGACCCTCTGGGACGAGCGGAAGTTCCTCGGCGGCGAAACGCTGATTTTCAAGGAGCAGGATTATTTCGGCTCTGCTGCGATCACCCAGGCAAACGCCGGGCTCGGGCTCTACGAACTGGTTCCGGCGCGCTTCAACCGTCTGCTGTTGTTCGACGACCGGCTGTTGCACGCGGTGCCGCGGATCGAGGGCACGATGGTGCCGCAAGAGGGGCGCATCGTGCTGCACGGGCACGTTTCGGAAGGGCCGGTGGCGGTCACGGGCGTGCTCCCGCAAGCGTCCGCGGCGGCGGTGGTGGACGAGGCGCGGCCGGCACTCGACCGTCTCGCCGAGGAGGCCGGCGCGGGCCTCGCCGGCCTCGTTTCGGTGCGGCTCACGGTCCAGGGCGACGGCACCGTGGTCAAAGACGAAGTGCTGTTCGACCGCCTGCTGGCCACCCGGTCCGGCGCCGCTTCGCCCGAATCGGCGATCGCCGCATTGCGCGCGGCGCTGGGCAAGCTGGCGTTTCCAGCCGCCGACGGATCGAGCCTGGTAACCATTCCGGTGCCGTTCGGCGCGAAGCTGCGCTGACGACATTCGCGCGGCAACCCGTGACAGGCCGCGCCGCCGCGCGATAAGCTGGCAGGCAGATTGGGAGCCGGGCATGAAGGTTCTTCTCGTCTACCCGCGATATCCCGTCACCTACATGGGATTCCAGTATTCGGTGCCGCTCGCGGGCGCCAAGGCGTCGCTGCCGCCGCTGGGCCTGCTGACGGTGGCCGCGATGCTGCCGCGCGCGTGGGAGCGACGGCTCGTCGACCTCAACGTGGCGCCCCTCGAGGACGCGGCGATCGACTGGGCTGACGTCGTTTTCATCAGCGCGATGACGGTGCAGCAGGAGTCGGTCAACGACGTGATCGCGCGCTGTCGCGCGAAAGTAAAACGCATCGTCGCCGGCGGTCCGCACTTCTATCACTATCACGCGGACGTGCAGGGCGTGGATCATTTCGTGCTCGGCGAGGCCGAAGACGTGATCGACGAGCTTTGCGCCGATCTCGAAGCGGGGCGCGCGAAGCCGATCTACCGCCCCAGCGGCTTCCCCGACGTGACCAAGACGCCGGTGCCGGACTGGAGCCTGATCCGGCTCGACGACTACGATTCGATGGCGCTGCAATTCTCGCGCGGCTGCCCGTTCGATTGCGAGTTCTGCGACATCATCATCCTCAACGGGCGCAAGCCGCGCGTGAAGCCGCGGGCGCAGGTGCACGCCGAGCTGCAATCGCTCTACGACGCCGGCTGGCGGCGCAACATCTTCGTCGCCGACGACAATTTCTACGGCAACAAGAAGCGTTGCCGCGAGCTGCTCGATGCCATCGTCGAGTGGCGCGACGCGCGCAAGCGGCCGTTCGTGTTCGCCACCCAGGCGAGCCTCAACATGGCCGACGATCCGGCGCTGCTCGATCTCATGGTGCGGGCCGGCTTCGCGGCGGTGTTCATCGGGCTCGAGAGCGTCTCGCCGGCCTCGCTCGCCGAGTGCCACAAGGTGCAGAACCTGAAGCGCAACATGGCGCGCTCGCTCGCCACGATTCACGCGCACGGGCTCACGGTGTGGGGCGGCTTCGTGATCGGATTCGATTCCGACACCGAGCTGGTATTCGACGAACAGATTTCGTTCATCGAAGACAGCGAAATCGCGCTCGCGACCGTCTCGCTGCTCTCCGCCATTCCACACACGCAGCTCTACGACCGCCTGAAGGCGGAGGGCCGCCTGCTCGGCCGCTTCTCGGGCGGCATCGTGGATGCGAGCGGGCTCAATTTCGTGCCGCGCATGGACCGGCAGAAGCTCGTCGCCGGCTACAAGCGCGTGGTCGGTCACATCTACGAGCCCGATGTCTACTACCGCCGCGCGCGGGCCACGATCGCGCGGCGCATTCCGCCGGCGCTCGCCTCGTTCCCGTGCGGCAAGCGCGAGCTCGGCGCCTTCTTCCGGACGATCTGGCAGCTCGGCGTCCGCGACGAGGCGCGGCGCAATTTCTGGAAACTCATCGGTTTCGCCGCCCGGAGAGGCCCGATCGCCGTGGGCCTCGCGATCACGCTCTCGCTGATGGGCTATCACCTGCGCCGGCTCAGCCGCGAAATCGTCGCCAAGCCCGAAGCGGAGCCACAGCCTCTGCTTCAGGCGGCGGAATAACCGGGCGTCCCCGCGGCCTCTGCGAGGGTCGCCAGTGCGTCCGCCATTCGCGCGGACGCGGGGCGGGCCGGATCGATCGAGACGTGTCGCTCGAGAAACGCCCGGCAGCGCGCCGGGTAGCTCCGGCGCTCGGCGAGCGCGCGGCGGATGAGGTGCGGCAGCTCTTCGGGCGCCGCGGCGATGTCGAAGGCGCCGAGCGGATCGGCGAACTCGCCGAGATCCTCGTCGGGGCGGGGGAAAAAGACGACAGGCTTGCCGGCGGACATCGCTTCATAGATCGCCGTGCTGGGCCGCGTGATCAACAGGGCTCCGTCCCGCAGCAAATCGTCCAGGGGCTCGCTGGGCAGGCCGAGCGGATCGTCGGGGTCCGATGGGTGGCGGCTGACGCGCGCGGCGAGGCCGCAGGCGCGGCACGCGCCGAGCACGGAATCGGTCCATTCTGCGCGGCCGGCGCGCCGATGGTAGAGGAACTTGTAGTTCACGACTGCGAAGGGCGGGTCCGCGAAACGCGGCGCTTGCCGTGCCCATTTCTCGATTTGCGAGTTGCCGACGACCGTCACGGGAGCGGGGAACATTTCGCGGCTCGCGGGACCCCAGCCGAGAACGTGGTCCACACGGCGATACTTGATCGGGGCGGCCATGCGGCATCCGTCGACATAGCCGACCGCGCGAAACCCGCGCTCGCCGCGCGACTCCAGCAGCGTACCGAGCGCTTTCGGCGCCCAGTCGTTGCCCACGACCACGATGTCGCCGTGCACGATTTGCGGTTCTGCCTCGGCGAGCGTGATCGCAGACAGCCCGTATCGGGCGAGGGTTTCCGAGGCGCCTTCCCGCGGGTGGATGTCTTCCAGCGTTACGAATGCGCACTCGTAGCCATCGTCCGCAAGGAGCGCCGCGGCCCCGGCAAAAAGCCGGACGTGATTGCGGTTGTGAACGACGAAGCGGAAGCGGCTGCGCGGCCGACGCTTGGCTAGGTGTGCGTGCGTTCCTGGCATCGTCCGGTCTCGCGCGGTTACAGCACGAGGTGGCGGGCGACGATGTCGGCGCGCGGTCGCGCTTCGATCAGCGCCTTGACGATCTCGAAGCCGTCGCGATCGTCGATGTCGAGGCCGGTGATCCGGGGCTGCGGCAGCGGCACGATGCGGCGGCCCATGAACCCTTGTTTCCAGGCCACCCATCCGCGATGGCGGAACACCTCGAGATTGAAAGGATAATAGGCCTTTTGCAGGCGATCGCGCGGGATCTTCGAATAGCCGTCCGGCCATGCGCTCAGCAGCGGCTCGAGATAGCCTTCGTCATTGATGACCTGAAGGCGGGCGTCGGCTTCCGTCACGAGGCGAACCGAATCCACGTCGGGCCGCGTGGCGAGGATTTCGATCGCCTGATGCACGGCGGAAATGCTGCGAAACGGATTGGTCGGCTTCAGCCACACCCAAACGTCGGGCAGCGGGATTCCATGCCGTGGCAGCCGCGCGTCGAGATCGGCGAGAATGTCTTCCTCGCGCGCGCTGTCGCTGCTGGCGAAATCGGCGCGCAGGAACGGACACTCGGCGCCAAAGGCGCGCGCGATGCCGGCGTAGCGGACGCTGTCGGTGCTTACCAGAACGCGGCCGACGCCGAGCTTAAGGCCGAACGCGATCGAATAGGCGATGAGCGGATGCCCGTCGACCGGCAGCACGTTCTTGTCGGGCAATCCCTTCGACCCCGAGCGCGCGGGAACGAGTGCATAGACGAGCATCGGCTCCTCCCGGGCGCGCCTTTGCTCACTCTGGCGCGAGATAGTCCGCAAGCTGTGCAGCCGCCACGTCGTCGCGCACGTGCGCGGCGACGTCGGCCGGAGTCGGATTCAGGCGTCCCGGCTTCCATCCGGTCGTGATCGACCAATAGTGGCGAATGAGAAATTCGGTCTCGGGCGCGGCCGGCACGTCGAATCCTTCGACGCGATGGACGAGCCATTGACGCGCGGGCGGGCAGCGCCGCGGATCGATGCACCATTTCGGCACCTCCTGGGGTCTCCGCCTGCGGTGCAGGAAGTCGGTGTAGCGGGGAACGCGCGCGGCCGGCGGCAGTCCCGTCATCCAACAACTGGCGATCGCGGTGAAGCCGAGTGCGCTGCGTTCGGTGGCGGCGAAGATCGAATCGCGCTGCGGCGACATCACCAGCTCGTCGATATCGACGTTGAGAATGCTCCGCGCGGCGGCGAGATAGCGCCAGCGCGCGTGCTGGAGCATGCCGCATTGGCAGAAATTGGAATCCCATACGCCGGCAGGTCCGCCCTCGGGGCCGAATTTGAATGGCCACGCGACGACTTCGCAGCGCGCCTCGCCGGCCGCCGCTGCCACGGCGGC
>CAZUYG010000038.1:0-11127 GCA_964624265.1 uncultured Candidatus Odyssella sp. | reverse complement strand
ATGCCGCCACCAAGATCTACCGCCCGAACCGCCCGGCTGCGGCCGCGCCCGCGCCGGCAGCCGAACCCGCCGCCGCGCCCGGCAGCGGAGCGATGTCGCAGGCGGGCCGCCCGAAGTCCGGCACGCCGGTCTCGGCCGATTTCACCATCTCCGATCCGGTGGTGGGTTGGCTTGCCGTCGTCGAAGGGCCGGGCCGCGGCGCCTCGCTCAATGTCGGCTACGGCAACAACCGCATCGGACGCGCGCCGACGGAGAACATCTCGCTCGATTTCGGCGACGAAGAGATTTCGCGCGAGAACCACGCGACGATCACGTTCGACGGGCGCCACCGCCGCTTCTACATCCTGCCCGGCCAGGGGCGGAACCTCGTCTACGTCAACGAGCAGCCGGTGATGTCGCCGCTGGAGCTCACCGGCGGCGAGGAAATCCTGCTTGGGCAGACGAAGCTCCGCTTCGTGCCGTTCTGCGGCAAGAGCTTCGACTGGTATCAGAAATGACACCCGATCTTCGGGCGCGCTCGGGGCCAGCCGCATGATTCCGGGTCGGCACTTCGCCGGCCTGCAATTGCAGGGCGGCCGGCCCTACCAGGAGGACGATTTCGGCTTCTTGAACGATCTCAAGGAGACGGATCCGCGTCCCTCGCATCTCCTGGTCGTGCTCGCGGACGGCATGGGCGGACACAGCGGCGGCGCGCATGCCAGCGCGCTCGCGGTCGACACGTTTCTCGAGAGCTATCAGGGCGCGCAAGGCTCGGTCACCGACCGCATGGTGAAGAGCCTCAACGAGAGCAACGAGCGCATCCGCGTCGACGCCGACGGCAATCCGCAGCTGACGGGCATGGGCTGCACGTTCGTGGCGGCGGGCTTCCTCGAGGACGGCCTCGTCTGGGTCAGCGTCGGCGATTCGCCGTTCTGGCGCTTCCGGGACGGCGGCATCAAGCAGCTCAACGAAGACCATTCGATGGCGCCGCTGCTCGCGCAGCAGGTGACGGCGGGATCGCTTTCGCCCGAGGAGGCGGCGCGTCATCCTCACCGCAACGCGCTGCGCTCGGCGCTGATCGGCGAGCCGATCCCGAAGCTCGACCTGCGCGAATCGCCGGTGCGGCTCCGCGAGGGCGACAAGTTCCTGCTGGCGAGCGACGGGCTGCAGACCCTGTCGGATCAAGAAATCGCCGCAATTCTCAAGGAAGACGCAGACGCGCTCGATCTCGCCCGAAAGCTCCTCCGCGCCGTCGAGGAGAAGAACCGGCGCGGACAGGACAACACGACGGCGATCGTCGTGACGCCGTTCCGCAACGGCGGGGCGACACCCATCGTCGAATGGACTCTGTAGATGGCGCAATCGAGTTCAGCCACACCGGGCCGGCCATGAAGATCGAACGCGGATACGCGCAGCACGTCGGCAGCCGCAACGAGCAGCAGGATGCCGGCCTCGTGCTGACCAACGACGGCCGCGGCGAACAGCTCGTGGTCGTCGCCGACGGGATGGGCGGGCATGCCGGCGGCAGCCTCGCCTCGGCGCAGATCGCGGAAACCGCGCGCCGGCTTTGGGACGAGCACAAGCAGAGCGCCATCGATCCGAAACGCCTGCTGGAGCGCATCGTCCGCGAAGGCCACGAGGCCATCAACCGCGCCGGCGCGGAACGCGGGCTCACGCCGCGCAGCACCTGCGCGCTGCTTTTTCTCCACGACGGCAGCGCGCACTGGGCGCATGTCGGCGACAGCCGCATCTACCGTCTGCGCGACGGCCAGGTGGCGCGGCTCACGCGCGATCATTCGGTCGTGCAGATGCTGGTCGATCTCGGCAAAGTCTCCGAAGAGGAGATGGGAACGCACCCCGACCAGAACCGCCTGACTCAGAGCCTCGGCGGCGACGCCGCGCCGATGCCGGATTTCGGCTCCGACACGGTCAAGGAGCACGACGCGTTTCTCGTCTGCTCCGATGGCCTCTGGGAGATGATCCCGCAGGTCGAGATGGCCGCGGCGCTGTCGGCGAAAAAACTCGGCGACGAAGGCGCCAAGCATCTCGCGGACCGCGCCTTCGACCGCGCGAAACCGAAGAGCGACAACATCACCGTGGCGCTGCTGCGCGTCGGCGGGCCGCCGCCGGCGAGCATCGGCGCCGAACCGGACGAGGCGAGGACCACGCGCATTCTCGGCCAGCCGCCGCTGCGCCGCAAATCGGGCGGCGCGGGCCGCTGGGCCTTCGCCGCGGCGACGGTGGTGGCGCTCGGCGCGGCCGCAGCGGTGATCTACAAACCATGGGACAAGCAGGCCGGCGATACGCGCACGGCGCCGGCCGCAACCCCCAAGGAAACGCCGCCCGGAAAAGCGCCGCCCGCCGAAGAGAAACGCGGCGAACCCGCCAAGCCCGAGCCGATGAAGCCCGAGCCGGCCGAGCGCCGCGAAGCCGTTCCGCCGCAGCGGCCACCGGAGCCGCCGCCGCGCGAAGCGCAACCGGCGCCCGGCGCCATTCCGCCGTCGCCGCCAGCCACGCCGGCGCCGCCCGCCGCGCCGGGCCAGCCGCCAACGCCGGCCCCCGATCAGGGCAGCACCAAGCCGCCGCCGCCGGCAACCGGCGGCGAGCCGGAAAAAAAGCAGCCCGCGCCGCGCAGCGCGCAGCCGCGCCCCGCGCAGCCTGGAGCGCCTCGCCAATCGGGCCTCGGCCCCGACGAGAAAAAGAACGCGGACCCGCCGCCGAACAGCGAAAAGCCGCCGGGCGCTCCGGCGCCTGCACCGGCTCCGCCCGCCGCGCCGCCGCAAGGCCCGGGCCAGGCGCCGGAGCCCAAGCCGCAATAACGGCCCGGCGCCGCGTCCCGCGCCGCGCGGGCGCGTTGCGCCGGGATTCGGCCTTTGACATGATCCCGCCTCGATTGCGGGTTAGCGCAAGATCGGATTCCCTTCGCCGCAACCCTTGCCGAGCGTCGTCGCACCCTTGAGTCCGCCGCTTCCCACACGACGATTCGCAGCCGTTCTGGTCGTTGCGCTTGCCGCGGCGGGCGGGGACGCGGCGGCGTTCGACGTCAAGAAGCTCGACCGCAGCGTCGTCCGCGTCCAGCACATCTTCCAGTATCAGGGGAAGGAAATCCTCGGCGTGCACGGCACCGGATTCGTGCTGAACGGCGAGGGCTATATCGTCACCAACCATCACGTCGTCGACGTCGTCGGCAAGATGCCGCCGGGCGTCACCGCGCTCGCGATCGTCGTCCCCGACGGCGACTGGTCGCGGCGGCTCAAAGCCACGCGCTTGTGGAGCAACAAGGATTTCGATCTCGCGATCCTGCACGTCCCGGAGCTGAAGCGGCCCAACGTCGTCATCTCGGCGGCGCCGTGGCAGAAGCTCGAGAAGGGCGAGCCGGTCTTCGCGTTCGGATTCCCCAAGGCCGGCGACACGACCGGCGCCACGCTCGAAACGTCGTTCACGCGCGGCGACGTCTCCAAGACCGAGCGGGCGCGCGGCACGAAGGACGGCGCGGTGCAGGCGATCGTCCAGCACACGGCATCGCTCAATCCGGGCAATTCGGGCGGGCCGCTGTTCAACCAGTGCGGCGAGGTGGTGGCGATCAACACGTTCGCCGCGCAGTCGACGTTCAAGATCACCAAGGGCAATGGCGGCGAGACGGTGGCGCACGGGCCGGCCGTGTCGGGCGTCTACTATTCGCCGCATGTCAGCGCGCTGCTGCGCTTCCTCACCACCGAAGAGGAACTGAAGAAGATCAAGTTCGAAAGCAGCAGCGCCACGTGCAGCAAGAGCGCGACGAGCATCCCGTACGAGATGTACGTCGCGATCGGCGTCGTGTCGGTGCTGGCGCTGGCGTCGCTGCTTCTGGCGCTGACGCGCAAACGCGGCACGGTCCAGGTGATCGAGAGCTACAGCCAGTGGGTGCGCCGGCGCAGCGGCGGCAGCGCGGCGGCCCACGCACCGCCGCCGCCCGTCATCGGCCCCGGCGGCGGCTGGACGCTTACCGGCAAGGATTCGAGCGGCGAGGCCGTGTATCTCGCCATCGGGCGCCACGAGCTCGAGAATGCGAGTCTCGGCACGGACAAGGGGCTCGTGATCGGGCGCAGCAAGGCGCTCTGCGCAAAGGTCATCGCCGACGGCAGCGTCTCGCGGCGCCACGCGCGCATCGTGTCGATGGGCAAGGGCCTCGGCATCGAAGACCTCAATTCGTCGTTCGGCGTGAGCGTGAACGGCAAGCGGGTCGATCCCTACAAGGCAGTGCCGATCCCCAACGGCGCCACCGTCGCCTTCGGCGACGTGAAGCTGGTCCTCAAGGAAAGCTGAGCGCGGGGCCTTGTAATCGGCGCGCGGCGCGGCACAATCGGGCGCCGGCGGGGATTCCGGCAAACGGGTGAAAAATGCGGCGGACGTGCCACCTCGGCGGGATTCTCCCGGCGATTCTTCTCGGCCTCGCGCTCCTCGTGTCCGCCGCCCTGCCGGCGTTCGCGTTCGACGCGAAAAAGGCGGATCAGAGCGTGATCCGCGTCGTCGTCTTCGAAATCAAGAACGGCAAGCGCACCGGGACATACAGTTTCGGTACCGGCTTCGTCGTCGACAACGAATACGTGGTGACGAACCATCACGTGACGGACGACTCGGACTTCACGAAAGACGGCGGCAGTTCGGAACGCGTTGTCGTCGACGGCTCGACGAAGAACTTGCGCGCGGCGCAGCTCGTCTGGCAGTCGGCCGAGCTCGATCTCGCCGTGCTCAAGGTGCCCGGCCTGACGCGGCCGACGCTGAAGGTGTCGGGCGCGCCGCCGCTCGACTATCCCGACAAGGCCGCGGCGGTCTGGGCGATCGGCTTCCCCGGCATCGCCGACCGCTCGATCAATTCCGAGACGGCGTTCGTCAACTCGACGGTGACCCAGGGCATCGTCGGCAAAGTCGTGATGGGTCGCGCCGGCCAGAAGGACAAGGTGCGCCCGATCATCCAGCACAACGCCAGCATCAACAAAGGCAATTCCGGCGGTCCGCTGTTCGACAATTGCGGCGTCGTCGTCGGCGTCAATACGTTCGGTGCCGTCTCGACGATGGAGGTGAGCCGCGACCAGCGCGGGCGCGACATCGCCGCCGGCATGCCGAACACCGGCATCTTCTATTCGCCGCACATCAGCAACCTGATCGAGGCGCAGAAAACGATTCCCGCGCTCGCCGCGATGAAGCTCGACGTCGCCGCGGCGCCCTGCGCGGCGCCGACGGTCGAGCCGCCGGGCCTGCCGGTCTGGATCTACGGCGTCATCGGTCTCGTCGTGCTGCTGGCGCTGACTTCGACCGTGGTCGCGTTCCGCAAGGGCACCACGCGCGAAATCGTCCGCGTCGTCGAGTCGTACAGCGCCTATATCCGGCGGAAAGGCGATCCGCCGTCGGTGCGGGTGAGGAAAGAAGCGTCGCGCGCACCGTCGCATGCGCCGTCGGCCACGGCGCCCGCGCGTGCGGACAAGGCGGCCCCGGCGGCCGCCGCGGAGGGCGGGAGCGTCCTCGTGCTGTCCGGCCGCGGCGGCGACAAGAAGTTCCGGGTCGAGATCACGGCCGAGGAACTCGAGCGTGCCGGCGGCGCCAGCGAAAGCGGGATCGTGCTCGGACGCAGCAAGAGCCTGTCCGACAAGGTCATCGACGACGCGTCGGTCTCGCGCCGCCACGCCAAGTTCTTCCTCGCCGACGGCGTGCTCATGGTCGAAGACATGGGCTCCGCCTACGGGACGAAGATCAACGGCAAGGCGCTCGGCGCCAACGAGGCGGGCGGCCTCAAGCCGGGCGACAAGCTGACGATCGGCGGCGTGCAGCTCGACGTCGGGCGCGCCTGATCGCGCCCGGCGTCGACGGAAAACTCCTTGCTTTAGAATTGCGTGCGACTCATCATGCGCGCGCCCGGCGGCGGCCGAGTCGCGAGACCGCGCAGGTTTCGGGCGCTTGGGAGTTTTCGGAATGAATTCAGTGCGGTGGATGGCGCGCGGCGCGATCGTGGCTTTGGCCCTCGGCGCGGCCCACGCGGCACCGGCTTTCGCGTTCGACGTCAAGCGCGCCGACGCCTCGGTCGTCCGCGTGCTCGCCGTGGTGGTGAAGGAGCAGGGCGGGCGCCTCCAGCCGGTTACCGGCGGGACCGGCACCGGCTTCGTGATCGATCGCGAGCACGTCGCCACCAACTACCATGTCGTCCACATCGAGGAGCAGCTGGCCAAGGTCGAGGGCGGCAAGGAATACATCGCCGTTCGCGAGCCGGGCTCGAAGCAGAACGTCCGCGCGACGGTGATCTGGAAGTCGAAGGAGCTCGATCTCGCGGTGCTGAAGGTGCCGGGGCTGAAGCGCGAGCCGCTCACGCTCTCGAGCGCCACGGCCATGGACTATCCGCCCAAGGGCGCCAAGGTGTTCGCGCTCGGCTATCCGGGCATTTCCGACCAGGCGCTGCAATCGGAAGAAGGCTTCGTCACCTCGACGCTCACCTCGGGCGTCGTCGGCAAGACCGTGCGTGCCGGCGTCGGCGGCACGACGCGGCCGGTGATCCAGCACGATGCCGCGATCAACACCGGAAATTCGGGCGGCCCCCTGTTCGACAACTGCAACGTCGTCGTCGGCGTCAACACCTTCGTCGCGCTCTCGCGCCTCCAGGTGATGGAAGACGACAAGGGCCAGCGCATCGCCACCGGCGCGACGTCGTCCGGCATCTCGCTGTCGCCGCACATCGGCAATCTGATTATGGCCGTGCAGCAGGTGCCGGCGCTGAAGGACGTTCGCCTCCAGCTTAACAGCGCGAGCGACTGTGCCGACGAAGCGGGCGGCATTCCGGTTTGGCTCTACGCGGCGATGGGCGTCTTCGCGCTGATGGCGATGACCGGCATGATCGTCGCCTTCACGCGCCGGCGCGAGGTCGTGCGCGTCGTCGAATCCTACAGCGCGTGGGTGCGCCGCAAGGGCGTTTCGCCCGGCGCGCCGCGCACGTCCGGCGTGAAGCCCGCCGCCCCGCCGCCCCCCACGAGCGCCGCCGAGGCCACCGCGATTCCGCCGCGCGCCTCCGCGCCAACGTCCGAACCCACCGCCGGCACGGCGATGCCTGCGCCGCGCGGACGGATGGATGCCCGTACCGAACCGGGCACACCCGCGGCGCCCGCGGCCGGCGATTGGGTGCTCTCGGGCTTCGACACGGCGGGCAACACGCTGCGTGTCGCGATCTCACTGGCCGATCTCGACAAGGCGATGGCCGGGCCCGAGAAGGGCGTGATCCTGGGCCGCAGCAGCAGCCTCTCCGACAAGATCGTGAACGATCCCAGCGTTTCGCGCCGTCACGCCAAGATCGCGCGCGCCGACGGCGGCGGGCTCGTGCTCGAGGATCTCAACTCCGCTTACGGAACGAAGGTGAACGAAGAGGTCGTTGCGGCGTTTCAGAAGCACGGGCTGGGTGCCGGCGACAAAGTGACGATGGGCGCGATCACGCTCGATCTCTCGCAGATGCCCTGAGCCGGGCCGCCGCCCGGCCGGCGGCCTTGCGCTAACAAAGTGTTAACCATAGACCAGCACAACACGGGAACGGACGCGACGCAGCCCCTGACGCCTTCGAGGACGGCACGGACGATGCACGGTAGCCGAGCGGAGTGGAGCGAAACCGACGCCGCGCCCGCGGCGGCGGACCGGCCACCCGTGCCGCCGCGCGCGAGCGTGTCGTTCGTGCTCGCCGCGGGTGTGTTGGGCCTCGCGGTGCTGGCCGGGCTGTTCGGCCTCGCATCGGTCGATGCGCCGGCCTGGGCCAAGATTTCCATCCTGTTCGCCATTCTCGTGCCGGCGGGAATCCTCGGCCTCGCCGCGCTGCGCCGCCGCGCCGCCCTGACCGGCGCGACCCCGGAAAGCAAGAGCCGGCTGCTGCGCCGCGCGGCCGACGCCGTGGACGAGCCGCGCGCCGTGCTCGGACCCGGCGGCGATACCGTGCACGCCAATGCGGCGTTCATCGCCCTGTTCAAGAAATCGGCCGTCAACGCGGGCGGCGATCCCGTGGCGGGCGTGTTCGGCGGCGATCCGGAGCAGCTGCGCGCGTTCGCCAAGCTCTGCGCGGACGCCAAGATGGGCCTTGCGGGGCAGGCGAATTTTCCGCTGCCGGTTTCGCAGAACGGCCCCGGCATCCGCCGTATTCACGCCACGCCGGTGCCGGAGCACCCCGGCCACATCGTCCTGCGCATCCAGGATCTGCCGCATCAGCGCAATCCCTCGCACGACGACCGCGATCGCTTCGTGGCGCTGCTCGACGCGATCGGGCTCGGCTACTACGAGATCGACGTCAACGGCCGCCTCACCTCCTGCAACGCCACCTTCGGCGAGTGGCTCGGCCTCGCGCCGGCCGATCTCATCACGCGCGGCGTTCCGCTCGGCAGCCTCATCGCCTCGGGCATTCCGCGCTCGGGCGCGCCCTACGATCCGTTCGGCGGGCGCAGCGGCGAGGGCAGCGGGCAGGTCGTGCTGCGCGGCTTCAACGGCCGCGACGCCGCGGTCCACATCGTCCAGTCCGTGGCGCGCGACGGGCCGCCGGGCCTGCTCGCGCGCGCCGTCGTGCGCGACCTCTCCGCCGAGCGCCGCTGGCGGCAGAGCCTCGCCGAATCCGACGAACGGCTCCAGCGGCTGTTCGACGACGCGCCGATCGGACTGGCGCTGGTCGATTCGGCCGGCGTGATCCGCCGCTGCAACGAGCCGTTCCGCGAGCTCGCCGGCGGCGACACGGCCGAATTGCGCGGCATGCGCATCGGCGACCTGCTCACCGACGAAAGCCGCGACCGCCTCAACGAACTGCTGCGCCACGCCCTGTCGGGCCAGACCGACGCGTCGTCGGTCGACGTGGTTCCGCGCCAGCGGCCGGCGCGCGTGATTTCGGCCGAGCTCTCGCGCATGGCCATCGACGGCGAGCCGCTGTTCATCGTCTACGGCCTCGACGCCACCGAGCAGCGCACGCTGCAAAGCCAGGTGAACCAGGCCCAGAAGATGGAGGCCGTCGGCCGGCTCGCCGGCGGCATCGCGCACGACTTCAACAATCTGCTGACGGCGATGATCGGCTATTGCGATCTCGTGCTGCAGCGCCACCGGCCCGGCGAGCAGAGCTTCGCCGACATCATGCAGATCAAGCAGAACGCGAACCGCGCGGCCGATCTCGTGAAGCAGCTGCTGGCCTTCTCGCGCCAGCAGACCTTGAAGCCCAAGGTGCTGAAGGTCACCGACGTGCTGACCGACCTCACGCACCTGCTGCAGCGGCTCGTCGGCACCAACATCTCGCTGCGCGTCGTCCACAGCCGCGATCTCGGCTTTGTCCGCGTTGACCAGGGCCAGTTCCAGCAGGTCATCGTGAACCTCGTCGTCAACGCGCGCGACGCGATGCCCGACGGCGGCACGATCACGGTCGAAACGAAGACGCTGAAGCTCGCGCGGCCGCTGCAGCGCGGGCACGAGCTGATCCCGGCCGGCGAATTCGTCGAGATCGACGTGGTCGACGAGGGCACGGGCATCAGCGCCGAGAACCTCCAGCGCATCTTCGAGCCGTTCTTCACGACGAAGGAAGTTGGGCGCGGCACCGGCCTCGGGCTCTCGACCGTCTACGGCATCGTCAAGCAGACCGGCGGGCACGTGCTCGTCGAGAGCACGGTCGGCAAGGGATCGATGTTCACGGTGCTGATCCCGCGCTACCATCCGCAGAGCGAGGCGGAGACGGAGCGCGCGGCGCCGAGCTCCGACACACCGACGCGCGACCTCACCGGCGCCGGATCCGTGCTTGTCGTCGAGGACGAAGATCCGGTCCGCGCCTTCTCGGTGCGCGCGCTGCGCAACAAGGGCTACACGGTGGCCGAGGCGCGCAGCGGCGTCGAGGCGCTCGAGGTGCTCGGGCGGATGGAGCGTCCGGTCGATCTCATCGTCACCGACGTGATGATGCCGCAGATGGACGGGCCGAGCCTCATCAAGAAAGTCCGCGAGAAGTGGCCGCAGATCAAGGTGATCTGCATCTCGGGTTACGCCGAGGAGAGCTTCCGCGACAAGATCGGCAGCTGGGACGACATCTGGTTCCTGCCCAAGCCCTACAGCCTCAACCAGCTCGCCGGCCTCGTCAAAGACGCGATCGGCGCCGGCAAAAGGGCAGCCTGAGCCGGCCATTCGCCGCGCCGCGCCGCTGGACGGGGCCCGAGACCCGCATGGCCCGCGCGACGATTATCCCTCTCTTCATTCGCGCGAGACCTCGTATAGAACTGCTTTTCGCAAGTTCGCCGTTTCCGTGCGGAACAAAGGCGCGCGCGCGACGTAAAATACCTGCCGGGAGTCTGCCGGTTCCACACACCAGTCACGTGAGGGGATGATGGGCGCATCGAGCGGATCGCTGCACGAATCCGAAGACAAGCTGAAGCCGGAGACGATCGACCGCCATCGCGCGATCGTGTCGCTGATGGAAGAGCTCGAGGCCGTCGACTGGTATGACCAGCGCGTCGATGCGGCGGGCGACGACGATCTGCGCGCGGTGCTCGCCCACAACCGCGACGAGGAAAAGGAACACGCTGTCATGACGCTCGAGTGGCTGCGGCGGCATGATCCCAAGCTCGACGAGCACCTCCGCACCTACCTCTTCACCGAAGGGTCGCTGCTCGCGATCGAATCGAGCGACGGCGAAGGAGGGGGCGGCGCGGGCGAGGCCGCCAAGGAAGCGCCCGCCCAATCCGGCGGCTCCGGCGGATCGCTCGGCATCGGCAGCCTGCGCGCGAAGGGGTAGGGCCATGAATCATCTGCACCGCAAGCTTGCTCCGATCTCGGGCACCGCCTGGGACGAGATCGATTCCGAGGCGAAGCGCACGCTCAAGGCCAGCCTGGCCGCCCGCAAGCTCGTCGATTTCGTGGGCCCCAGGGGCCTCGCCACCTCCGCCGTGGGCACGGGACGTCGCCAGCCGATCGCGGCCGGCGGCGAGCGCGGCGTGGAGGCGAGCCTGCACGAATCGCAGCCGCTGGTCGAAATCCGCGTGCCGTTCGAATTGCAGCGCGCCGAACTCGAGGCCATCGACCGCGGCGCCAAGGATGCCGACCTCGATCCGGTCGTCGAAGCCGCGCAGCGCATCGCGGGCATCGAAGACCGCGCGGTGTTCCACGGCCACGCGGCGGCGCTGATCAAGGGCATCT
>CAZUYG010000037.1:0-11160 GCA_964624265.1 uncultured Candidatus Odyssella sp. | reverse complement strand
ATCTACCGGCGCCCCGAGCACCCCTATCTGAAGGCGCTGATGCGCGCCGTGCCGCGCTTCGACATGCAGCCGGGCGAGCGCCTCGTGCCGCTGCGCGAGATCAAGGCCGAGACCGGGCACCTGCTGGCCGACAAGGAGCCGTGGCCGCCCGAGGCCGACAATGCCGGGCCAATGCTCAAGGTCGAGCACATCGCCAAGACGTTCCGCATCAAGAAATCGGGCTGGTTTGGCGGCATCGATGCGCGCGTCAAGGCCGTGGCCGATGTGAGCTTCGAGATCAAGCGCGGCGAATGCCTCGGCCTCGTCGGCGAATCAGGCTGCGGAAAGACCACGCTCTCGAAAATCCTGATGCGCGCGCTCTCGCCGGATCAGGGCAAGATCACGTTCAACGATCGCGGCAGAGCGGTCGATATCCTGGGGCTGCGCGGCCACGACCTCATCGCGTTCCGCCGGCGGATGCAGTTCATTTTCCAGGATCCGTTCGGATCGCTCAATCCGCGCATGACGGTGTACGACATCATCAGCGAACCGCTGCGCATCCACAATGTCGGCGACGAGAAGCACCGCGCCGAGATGGTGCAGGAGCTGCTGAAGCTCGTCGGCCTCGATCCGCGCTTCCTCAACCGCTATCCGCACTCGTTCTCCGGCGGCCAGCGCCAGCGCATCGGCATCGCGCGGGCGCTCGCGCTCAAGCCCGACCTGCTGATCTGCGACGAGCCGGTGTCCGCGCTCGACGTCTCGGTGCAGGCGCAGGTGCTGAATCTGCTGAAGGACCTGCAGAGCAAGCTCGGCCTCACCTATCTCTTCATTTCGCACAACCTCGCCGTCGTCGATTACATGGCGGACCGCATCGCGGTGATGTGCGCCGGGCGCCTCGTCGAACTCTCGCCGGGCGGCCTTCTGTTCAAGGATCCGCGCCATCCCTACACCAAGGCGCTGCTCGCCGCGGTGCCGGAGCCCGATCCCGGCTCGCGGCTCGATCTCTCGGCCCTCATGGAAGGCAAGGCCTCGATCCCCGCAGCCTGGCCGGAGCCGTTCACGGTGGATGATTCGGGCGACGATACGTTGCATGATCTGGGCGGGGGCCATTTTGTGCGCGCGCGCAGGAGCGCCGCGCTGGGAGCGGTGGCAGCATGATTTCGCGGCGCGAGACGCTCGTTTCCCTGGCGGCGCTGGCCGCCGCGGCCGGCCCGGCGCGCGTGCTGGCGCAGACGGCCGACGAAAAGCCCAAGCTGCCCAAGCTCGTCGAAACGCCGATGTTCGAGCCGCTCGTGAAGGAGGGCAAGCTTCCGGCCATCGCCAAGCGCGTGCCGGCCGCGCCGCTGGTCGTGAAGCTGGAAGGCGACGCGAAGCCGGGCAAGCATGGCGGCGATCTGCGCCTGCTGATGAGCAAAGACCGCGATGCGCGCTTCGTGGGCTCCTACGGCTACGCGCGCCTCGTGTGCTGGACGCCGGACGGCCAGCTCGTGCCCGACATCGCCGAATCGGTCGAGGCCGACGACGCCGACAAGACCTTCACGATCAAGCTGCGCAAAGGCCATCGCTGGAGCGACGGCAAGGCCTTCACCTCCGCCGACTTCAAGTTCTTCTGGGAGGACATGGCGAGCGACAAGACGCTCGGGCGCTTCTTCGGCTCCACCAACCTGCTCGTCGAAGGCGAGAAGCCCAAGGTGGAGTTCCCCGACGAGCTGACCGTGCGCTACGCCTGGTCGAAGCCCAATCCCAATTTCCTGCCGTGGCTCGCGAGCCCGGCCAACCTCACGATCTTCCGGCCCGCGCACTACTACAAGAAGTTCCACGAGAAATACGCCGACAAGAAGCGGCTCGATAAGCTGAACGAGAAGCGCAAAGACGGCTGGGCGCGCAAGATCGCGAGCGAAGACCGCAACGGCCGCAACAATCTCAATCCCGATCTGCCGACGCTCGATCCCTGGGTTCCGAAAACGGACGGCGTGGCGGAGCGCTACGAGTTCGTGCGCAATCCCTTCTATTACCGCATCGATGCCAACGGCCGGCAGCTTCCCTATGCCGATCGCGTCGTGATGGTGCTGGCGGAGAGCAAGATCATCCCGGTCAAGACCGGCGCCGGCGAGGTCGATCTCCAGGCACGCAGCATCCGGTTCGACGATTTTCCGTTCCTGCGCCGCTCCGCCGACGAGCGCGGCTTCAACGTCCGCCTCTGGAAAACCGCGAACGGCGCGCAGCTCGCGCTCTATCCGAATCTCAACTGCGACGATCCCGTCTGGCAGAAGCTGATGCGCGACGTCCGCTTCCGGCGCGCGCTCTCGCTCGCGATCAACCGCGACGAGATCAACAAGATCATGTATGTCGGCCTTGCCGAGCCGGGCCAGAACACGGTGCTTTCGGCGAGCCCGCTCTACAAGCCCGAGCTCCGCCAGGCGAACGCCACCTACGATCTGGTGCTCGCCAACCGCCTGCTCGATCAGGTCGGCCTCACGAACCGCGGCAGCGACGGGCAGCGCCTGCTTCCCGACGGCCGCGAGCTCGAGCTGATCGTCGAATATCCGGCCGAGGGGTCCGAATACGTCGATCTCATGCGTCTCGTCGCCGACACCTGGGCCAAGGCCGGGATCAAGATGTTCTCGAAGGCGTTCCAGCGCGTCGTCCTGCGCCGGCGTGTCGTTGCGGGGCAGACGATGATGTCGGTCTGGGGCGGCATCGACTACGCATTCGTGCGCCCGGGCCTCTCGCCGCAGGAATTCGCGCCCACCGACGAGGTGCAGGCGCAGTGGCCGCGCTGGGGGCAGTATTACCAGACGCGGGGCAAGCAGGGCGAAAAGCCGGACGATCCGGCGGCCGCGGAATTGCTCGCGCTTTACGAGGGCTGGAACAAGGCGGATTCGCGCGAGGCCCGGCGCGAAATCTGGTCGAAGCTGCTCGCGATCTGGTCCGATCAGGTGTTCACGATCGGCGTCGTCGGCGGCGTGCTGCAGCCGGTCGTCGTCGACCGGCAGCTCCACAACGTGCCGAAGGAAGGCATTTACGCGTTCGATCCCGGCGCCTATTTCGGCATATACAAGCCCGACACGTTCTGGTTCGACCGGACGGCACCCGTGGCGAAGAAGCACGGCTGAACGAATGCTGCGCTACATCGCCCACCGTCTGCTGATGATGATTCCGACGCTGATCGCGATCAGCTTCGTCATCTTCGTCGTCGTCAAACTGCCGCCCGGCGATTTCCTCTCGATCCGCATCGAGGAGCTGCGCGCGGGCGGCGAGGCCGCCGATCTCGAGGAGATCGCGCGCCTCCGCCGCGAATACAGGCTCGATCTGCCGTTTCTCGAGCAATATTTCTGGTTCCTCTGGGACCTCGTGCGCGACGAATTGCTGTCGATGGAGTATGGCCGCCCGGTCAGCGAAATCGTCGGAGACCGGCTGTGGCTTTCGATCATCGTCTCGTTCGCGACGGTGATCTTCACCTACCTCGTCGCGTTCCCGATCGGCGTCTACTCGGCCACGAACCAGTATAGCTGGGGCGATCACGGCCTCACCTTCCTGGGCTTCCTCGGGCTCGCCACGCCGAACTTCCTGCTCGCCCTCGTGCTCGTCTATTTCGCCAACGTCTGGTTCGGCACCGAGATCGGCGGCCTGATGGACGAGCAATACATCGGCAAGCCGTGGAGCTGGGGCAAGTTCGCCTCGATTCTCGAGCATCTCTGGATTCCGGTGATCGTGATCGGAACGTCGGGCACGGCCGGCATGATCCGGCGCCTGCGCGCGAACCTGCTCGACGAATTGCAGAAGCAATACGTCGTCACCGGGCGCGCGAAGGGCCTGCCGCCGTTCCGCCTGCTGATGAAGTATCCGCTGCGGATGTCGCTGAATCCGTTCATCTCCGACATCGGCGAGCTGCTGCCGCACATCATCTCCGGCGCCGTCATCGTCTCGGTCGTGCTCAACCTGCCGACGACCGGCAAGATGCTGTACGAGGCGCTGCTCTCGCTCGACATGAATCTCGCCGGCTCGTTCCTGATGGGCCTTTCCGTGCTCACCGTGCTCGGCATGCTGGTGTCCGACCTGGCGCTCGCCTGGCTCGATCCGCGCATCCGGCTCGAAGGAAAGGCCGTCAAATGACGCCGCCGCCCGACGACAAGACGGCGGCCGTCCCGGCCGGCGCCCCGGGCGAGGGGCGCCCGCAGGCCCACTTCGTCTCGGCCGCGCCGTTCGATCCCTATTCGGTCGAGAAGCTCTCGCCGGAACAGGAGCGCTACTACCTCGCCGGCCAGTGGAAGCTGATGTGGTGGAAGCTGAAGCGCCACCGCATCGCCGTCGTCTCGCTCTGGGTGCTCGCCATCCTCTACCTGATGGCGTTCCTGGCAGAGCCGCTTTCGCCCTACAACGCGAATACGCGCAACCCCGACTACATCTACGCGCCGCCGCAGCAGGTGCGGTTCTTCCACGAAGGCTCGTTCGTCGGGCCGTTCGTCTACGGCCTCAAATACGAGCTGAACAAGGACACGCTGAAACGCGACTACGCCGCCGACAAGACGAAGATCCATCACATCCGCTTCTTCTGCCGCGGCGACACCTACAGCTTCTGGGGCCTGTTCTCGGCCGACATCCACTTCATCTGCCCGGCGCACGGGGGCACGCTGTTCCTGTTCGGCACCGACCGCATGGGGCGAGACATGTTCTCGCGCCTGCTCGCGGGGTCGCGCATCTCGCTCACGATCGGCTTCATCGGCGTCGCGATCAGCTTCATCCTCGGCATCGTGATCGGCGGCCTCGCCGGCTATTACGGCGGCTGGATCGACTGGTCGGTTCAGCGCACCACCGAGGTGATCCGCTCGATCCCGCATCTGCCGCTGTGGATGGCCCTCGCCGCCGCGCTGCCGGTCACGTGGAGTCCGCTGCTGATCTATTTCGGCATCACGATCATCCTCGGCATGATCGAGTGGACCGGCCTCGCGCGCTCGGTGCGAAGTAAGCTTCTGTCGCTGCGCGAAGAGGATTTCGCCACCGCCGCCAATCTCATGGGCGCCTCGCCGCGGCGCATCATCGGCCGCCACCTGCTGCCCAGTTTCGCGAGCCACCTGATCGCCTCGGCGACGCTCGCGATTCCGAACATGATCCTCGGCGAAACCGCGCTTTCGTTCCTCGGCCTCGGCCTCAGGCCTCCGGTCACGAGCTGGGGCGTGCTGCTCTCCGAAGCGCAGAACATCAACGTGGTGGCACTATATCCGTGGCTGCTGCTGCCGGTTCTGCCGGTCATCATCACGGTCCTCGCCTTCAACTTCCTCGGCGACGGCCTGCGCGACGCGGCGGATCCCTACAAGTAACCCGCCGCCGATCCGGCCGCCGGCCGCGCCGGAATGCCTTTCGGCAATGCGTGCGGAGGGCGCTCTTCCGTCCGTTCCCTTCGGGCGTGTTCCGCTCTAGAGTCCCGCGCGAGGAGCGGTTCGCGATGAGCAACCAGCGGCCCCCTGGCCTCGACGATCCGACGCAAGATCCGGAGCAGGTTCGCTCCGGCGCGGGCGCGCGCGGCCCCGCGGCGCAGCCCTGGGTCGATCCGAACCGCACGCAGCGCTACACGGGCCGGCGCAGCATCGTCGACCGGCTCAAGGATCAGAGCAAGGAGCCGGAGCAGCTCGTCACCCAGGAAACCGTGCCGCCGCCGCCCAAGCCGGCGCCGGCGCGCCCGCAAGTGGCCTCGTCCGCGCAAAAGCGCGCGGCGCGCGGCGGCCGTTCGGGCGGCGGGTTGCGCCTCGCCCTCGTGCTCGCCGCCGTCGTCGTGGTGGGCCTCGCAGGCGGGGCGGCGGCGGCGTGGTTTTCGGGCTGGCGGCCCGATTTCCTCGGCGGACCGGCATCGCAGCCCGCGAAAGCCCCCGGGGAGGTCCCCGTCAAACCCGGCGATGCGAAGCCCGAAGCGAAGCCCGGCGACCCCGCGGCGCCAAAGCCCCCGAATGCGCCCGCGCCGCCTTCCGCAACAGAAATTCCGCGCAGCTGCTACACCGGCACCACCGAAGTGAAGGCCGGCGCCGCCGCCTGCGGTTTCGCGCTCGACGCGGCCGGCGCGCTCAGTTTCCAGGGCGCGCGACTCGCCGAAAAGCTGATGGCCGGCAATGCGCCGGCGCAGCGCATCGTGCTGTATCCGATGTCGCCCTCCGGGCGCTTCGTGTTCCTCCGCGTCTGCGAGGCGGCGAGCGGCGGGAAATGCGATCTCCAGCGCCTGGCCGATACCAAGGAAAAGAAGCTCGCCGACGTGCAGGCCGCCGACGGCTTCGCCTGGGTCGTCTGGTCGCCGAACGAGACGAAAGCGCTGCTCGGCTGGCGCGACCATCTCTCGGACACGATCGCGGTGGTCGCCACCGCCGACGGCAAGACGATCCGGCCCTCCACGATTCGCACCGCGCGCAACCGCTATGCCTTCGTGCGGCTCGGCTCCGTGCGCTGGCGCGACGAAGAGTCATTCACGGCCGAAGTGAAACTCTGCCCGCCGGGGCGCAATCGCACGCGCAACGCGGACTGCGAGAAAGACGACGACGTGAAGTTCCGCCGCCGCACGGTGAAGCTCGATCGATAGGCGGGCGCTCCGGCGGAGCGGCGCTTTCCGCAACCCGCCGCTGCGGCCGCGCCGATCCCGCTTCGCCGCCGCCGTGCTAGAGAGCGGCGATGGATCCGGCCTCGTTTCTCGCGGCGCTCTACCTCGTGCACCTCGGCGCGGCGGCCACGCCCGGGCCGAACACGCTCCTCGTCACCAACATGGCGGCCGGGGGGTATCGCGCCGCGGCGATGTGGGCGGCCGCCGGCACCGGCGCCGGTGCACTCGTCTGGGTGGCCGCCACGCTCGGCGGCGCCAGTGCGCTGTTCGTGGCGTTCCCGCGCCTGGCGATGGCGCTGCGCTGGGCCGGCGGCGGCTATCTGATCTTCCTCGGCGGACAGGCGCTCTGGTCGGTCTGGCGCGGCCGCCGGCAGCGCGGGGCGTCTTCGGCCTTTGCGCCCGCCGGCGCGGCCGGCGCATTCCGCCGCGGCCTCGTCACCAACCTCAGCAACCCGAAATCGCTGGCCTATTACCTCAGCCTCCTGGTCGCCAGCGCAGCGCCCGATGCGCCGCTCTGGGTGCGCGTCGCCGGCGGCGCCGGAATGGCCACTATCTCGTTGATTTGGTATATGTTTTTGGCCTGGACGTTCTCGCGCGGGCCGGTCCAGCGTGCCTACCGGCGAATCCAGCCCGCCATCGCTGGCGGCACCGGCCTGCTGATGATCGCCTTCGGCCTCACGCTGATCTTCGCGCTTTAGGACGCTGCCCGGCGGCCGCGCACTGCCGAATGATTAACCATTTCTAATCGTAAAGGCTGCAATATTAGCCGATCTGCCAAGGCCGGAACCGAAGCGCCCCCATGGGCTCCGCACCCAAGAACACGCACGTCGCATCGCGCCGCATCGCCGCCGGCCTGGGCCTGTTTGCGGCGCTGCTGGGCGCGACCGGTTTCGTGGCCTGGGTTTTCGATTCGGCCTGGCTGAAAGAGGCGTTCGGCGGGCACGTGCTGATGAAGGCAAATGCCGCGCTCGGCCTCACGGCGGCCGGTCTCTCGCTGTTCGCGTTCACGGCGCTGCCACGACCGAGCATCTTGGGCCAGGTGCTGCGCCGCGGCGGCGGCGGGCTTGCCGTCGCCATCGGCCTTCTCACGCTCGTGGAGCATCTGACCGGCGCAAATTTGGGCATCGACCAGCTGCTCGTCGCCGATCCGGGAACGACGCCCGATCTTCACCCCGGCCGCATGCCGCGCTCTGCGGCCTCCGGCCTCGTCCTGTTCGGGATGGCGGCGGTGTTCATGCCGCGTGCGCCCGCGTGGTGTTTCTGGACCGGTTTCGCGCTGAACGCCGTGGGCTTCTGGTTCGCGCTGTTCATCTGCGTCGCATTCGTACTGGCGCCGGACGCGCTCTATGCGTTCTGGTGGTCGGCGCGGGTTTCCGCGCATACCTCGCTCGCGTTCCTCGCGCTGTTCGCCGGCGTGATGTTCTCGGTGCCCGACCGCGGCTGGGCGCGCATCGTGATGACCGACAAGCTCGGCGGCGTCATGGCGCGTCGGCTGCTGCCGCCCATGGCCGTGCTGCCGCTCGCGATTCTCTGGCTGGTGAAGTGGGGCAGCGAACGCGGGCTCTATCCCGAGCCGCTCGGGGAATACCTCGCCGCGGTGATACTGATGATCGTGCTCACGACGGTGGTCCTCGTCACGTCGGGCCGCCTCAACGTGCTCGACGCGCACCGTCGCACGGTCGAGAAAGAGCGTCAGCGGGCGCACGCTGCGGCGCTGCGCCTGCGCGAAATATCGGAGACCGACGCGCTCACCGGGCTCGCGAACCGGCGCCACTTTCTCGACGTTGCCGGCGAAACGATCGGCGCCGCGCAGCGCGAATCCCGACCCGTGGCGATGCTGATGGTCGATATCGACCATTTCAAGCGCATCAACGACACCTTCGGCCATGCCGCCGGCGACAAGGCCCTGCGCCTGCTGAGCGCGACGCTCAAGGAATCGACGCGCCGCGCCGATTGCGTGGCGCGGCTCGGCGGCGAGGAGTTCGCGATCCTGCTTCCGGGCGCCACGGCCGCCATCGCGCAGGACATCGCCGAGCGCATCTGCCGCCACACGGCGACGATTGCCGTGCTCGACGATGCCGGCCGTTCGTTCGGCTTCACGGTCAGCATCGGCCTCGCCGCCCTCGCGTCCGCCGATCGCCGGCCGGAAGACTTGCTTGCGCGCGCAGACGCGGCGCTCTATCGCGCGAAACGCGGCGGCCGCAACCGTGTCGAGACGGAGCTGGCGCAGAACGCGGCGTAGCGCGCGCCTAATACGGCGAGCCGTCTTTCTTCGTGATCTTGTAGGTGCCGGCGGCCGTGATCGCGAGATCGTCGTCGGGATAGGCGGCCGCGTCGCCCGGGCTGCGATCGCCGACCTCGAGATACCAGGCGTCCTTGCCCGAATTGTTCACGAGGTGGTGGCCGTTCGGCTGTCCCTTCGGAAATCCGGCGCACATGCCGGGCTTGAGAAGCTCGGGTCCGGAGTCGGTGACCAGCGTCAGCTCGCCCTCGACGATCCACACGAATTCGTCCTGCTGCGTGTGCCAATGGCGCAGCGCCGATTGCGCGCCCGGCTCGAGCTTCACGAGGTTGACGCCGAAATTGACGAGGCCGAACGCGTTGCCGAGCGCCCGCTTCTCGCGCCCCGCCACGCGCGGCTTGAATTGGTCGGGATAGATCGTGCCGCGCCGCGGCTCGATGGTCTTGGGATCCAGGGCGGCGGATTTCGAGGCGGACTTGGACATGAGCGGCGTTCCCGGTTGCGAGCCGGACGATTTCATCACAGCGGCGCGCCGCGCGCAGATGATTTTTTCTCCGCGGCGCGCGGACCAAAACTCATCATGGCGTTCCGCGCGCGCTCGCTTCGCCGCGATGCGCGCCGCCGGCCAGCGCGATCGGCAGCAGAACGGCGAACACCGACTGCCACCAGCCCTGCCACACCGAAAAATTCGCCAGCATCGAGACGAAGAACGCGCCGCCGAGGCCGAGCGCCGCGAGCGTGGCGCCGTCGCCCGCGCGGAATCGGCGCTCGAGGCCGATCAGAAACACGGCCAGCGCCGCCAGCGCCGGCGCCAGGCCGAGCGCGCCGACGTCGTTGAACAGCTGGAGGACCCAATTGTGGGCGTGCAGCGGCACGAAGGTCTGGCCGAGCCCGGGCACCGGATCGTTCGCGCCGGGCAGGAAATTCGCCATGCTCGGCCCCCAGCCGAACCACGGCCGTTCCAGCGCCCTGTCGAGCACGAAGCCCCAGATCGCCTGCCGATGCGCATCGACGAGCCAGGTCGGCATGCGGTTCGTTTCGGGGCCCTGATAGGGCATCGGCGGCAAGTGGGCGACGACCAGCCACACCGCGGCCACGGCCGCGGCGGCAAGCGCGGCGGCGGCGGCGATGCGCAGCCCACGCGGCGCGCGCTTCAGAACGAGCGCCGCGACCACGAAAACGAGCGCGCCGCCATAGCCGGCCAGCGCCGCGCGGTTTCCGGTCGCGTGCACGATCACGGCGCCCAGGATCACGGCCACGATCGCGGCGAAACGCCATCCGCCGCCGAGCCGGAAGCCGGCCCACAGCAACAGCGGCGTGAGGCACGGCATCACCGCCGCGTAGCTCTTCAGATAGTGAATCGGCGTCACCGCGCCGCCGATCTTCACGGGGCGGACATATTCGAGCAGCTGCGGCCACACGAGCAGCGAGCCGGCCGCGATCGCGCAGCCGGCCACCGACATGGCCACCATCACGCGCAGCGTCCAGCGGTGCAGCGCCGGGCTCTCGCCGAGCACGCGCGCGAGGCATGCCGCGAGCAGAACCAGCCCCAGAACCTGCAGCCAGATCGCAAACGAGAAGCCCGGCTTCAGCGAGCCGGCCACCGCCGGCAGCCACAGCGCGAACATCACGGCGAGCGCGGCCACGAGCGGCCGGCCGAACGCTGCGCGCAGCGGCTCCAGTCCGCGCGGCCAATAGAGGGCGAGCGCCGTGAGGCCGCCGATCACGGGCACCAGAATCGAGGCCGCGCCGCGGCCGATCACGAGCAGCGGGATCACCAGCCCGGCCAGCACCGCGATCGCGCGCAGCACGTGAATGCGCTGCGGCGCCGGGAGAACGGTCCAAGCGCCCGGCCCGGCGATGGCAAGCGAATGCGAAATCGCGAAATCCCTCCGAAATGGCGGCGCCACTATCCCCGAAGCGCCGTGCCGCCGCAACGTGGCGCGGCGACAAGGCACAATCATGTCAAAGCGTTATGGGCGCTGCCGAGGTGTCCACAGCACGTCGCCGTCGAGCGGCTGTGGCGCCGGGGCAAAAGCGAGGCCTGCGCTTTCCTCGCGCACCCGCTGCGCTTCGTAGCCCAGCCGCGCGAAGAAATCCCACAGCGCAGCGGGCGTGTCGCCGGCGCGTGCGAGATGCGCGGCCTGCACCTCCAGCAGCAGGGCGGGCCGGAAGCGCGCGATCGCGCCGGCGCCGCCGGCCAGCATGCGCATTTCCCAGCCCTCGATGTCGGCCTTGATGAAATCGAGCCGCGAGAGCGCGCGCTCGGCGACGAAGGCGTCGATCGTCCCGAGCGTCACGGTTTCGGCCACGCTCGCGCGCGTCTCGGCGCCGAAATGCGAAAGGCCGAAGCCCA
>CAZUYG010000036.1:0-11215 GCA_964624265.1 uncultured Candidatus Odyssella sp. | reverse complement strand
CGATCGTTCATGGCGGCTTTTGGCGCGAGCGCTACACGGCCGAGCTCGTTGCGCCGCTCGCGCTCGATCTCGCCGCCAATCACCCGGTCGCCGCGTGGAATATCGAATATCGCCGCGTCGGCGGCGGCGGCGGATATCCGGCGACGCTCGAGGATGTCGCTGCGGCGGTCGACGCGCTCGCGGGTCCCGCGCAGGAAGCGGCGGAAGGGCGGCTCGATCTAACGCGCGTCGTCGCGGTCGGCCATTCGGCGGGCGGGCATCTCGTCGGCTGGCTCGCGTCGCGGCACCGGCTGCCGGCGGGCGCACCCGGTGCCAACCCGCGCGTGCGTCTCAAGGGCGCGGTGCCGCAGGCCGGCGTGCTCGATCTTGCCGACGGCGCCGCGCAACGCCTCGGCGACGGCGCCATCGATGCGTTCCTCGGCGCGAAGGCCGAGAGCGTGCCGGAGCGGATCGCCGTCGCCTCGCCGATCGCGCTGCTGCCGGCCGGCGTGCCGGTGATCTGCGTGCATGGCGATGCCGACGACACGGTGCCGATCCGCCAGAGCGAAAGATACGTCGCCGCGGCGCGCGCGGCCGGCGATCCCGCGCGACTCGTGCGGCTTCCGGGCACCGGTCATTTCGAAGTGATCGAACCCGCCGATCCCGCGTGGCGCGCGTGCAAGGATGCGGCGCTGGAGATCGTGGGGCTCTGAAGCCCCTCTCCCCCAAGGGCAAAGGGGGACTAAATCCCGCCCCACACCTCGTTCGCAACCTCCACGCACAGCCGCAGCTTCGCGCTCTGCTCGTCTTGCGTCAGCGGGTTGCCGTCGATCGTGCTCGAGAAGCCGCATTGCGGGCTGAGCGCGAGATTCTCGAACGGCACATATTTCGCGGCCTCGTCGATGCGGCGCTTCAGCTCGTCTTTCGCCTCCATCGCCGGGCGCTTCGAGGTGACGAGGCCGAGCACCACCATCTTGCCCTTCGGCACCAGCTTCAGCGGCTCGAAACCGCCCGAGCGCTCGTCGTCGTATTCGAGGAAGAACGCGTCCACCTTGGTCGAGAACATCGCTTCGGCCACGGCGCCATAGCCGCCTTCGGCCACCCAGGTGCCCTTCGCATTGCCGCGGCAGACATGCATCGCCACGGTCATGTCCTTCGGGCGGTCGCGGATCGAATCGTTGATCGCCTTCGCATAGGTGCGCGCGAGCTCGTCGGGGTCGTCGCCGCGCGCCTTCACCATCTCGCGCAATTTCGGGTCGCAGAGATAGGCGAAGAACACCTCGTCGAATTGCAGATAGCGGCAGCCGCGTTTCGCGAGATCGGCCACTTCGCCGCGATAGGCGGCGGCCAGATCGTCCCAGAACGCGCCCATCTCCGGATAGGCTTTCGCGTCCACCGCCGCACGCCCGCCGCGGAAATGCGCGACGCCGGGCGCCGGGATGCACACCTTCGGCAGCACGTTCGTCACGGATTTCAGATAGTCGAAGCCCGGCCCCATGATCGGCTGCGTGTGCTTCACTTTTCCCGCGATCTCCAGCACCGGCGGGCGCCAGCCGGTCGCCTTGAAGGTCGGCTGCTCGCCGGGCTCCAGCTTCTCGCGGATGCCGCCGATGCCGACGAGGAAATCGACATGCCAATAGGTGCGGCGAAACTCGCCGTCGGTCACGGCCTTGAAGCCGAGCCGCTCCTGCGTCGCCACGGCTTCGCGGATGCACTTGTCTTCCACCTTCGCCAATTCGGCGCGGCTCATCGCGCCATCGGCCACTTTCTGGCGCGCTTCCATGAGTTCTTTCGGCCGCAGCAGGCTGCCGACGTGATCGGCCCGGAATGGCGGTGTGCTGCGCGCGGTCATGGGCGGTCCTCCGAATCTTGCGTCTTCTGGCAGAGGCGCGATCTTTAACATATCAATTATTTTGCCGGCAACCGGCTTGATCGAAGCCGCTTTTGGGCGTCCGCTGGCGGGGCGAAAAGACTTCGGCGCGGAGCGGCGGAATGGCGAAAACCCGAGCGAAAGGCAAAAGGGCGGCAACGAAAGGCCGCGCGCCGGCGCCGGCCGCGGCGCGGCCCGGCGCCAAGCGGCTCGACAATGCCGGCATCGCCCAGAGCTTCGAAGACATTGCCGACTTGCTGGAGATCAAGGGAGAGAATCCGTTCCGCATCCGCGCCTATCGCAATGCCGCGCGCACCGTGCAGGGGCTGCCCGACGAGGCGGCGGCGCTGCTCGCGCGCGGGAAAGACCTCAGCGAGTTTCCGGGAATCGGCGAGGACCTTGCCGGCAAGATCGCCGATCTCGCCGCGACCGGCACGACGGAACTGCTCGACGATCTCCGGAAGCAGTTTCCGCCCGGCCTCGTCGATCTGCTGCGCGTGCCCGGCCTCGGCCCGAAGCGCGTGGCGCTGCTGCACAAGAAGCTGCGCGTCGACGATCGCGCCGGGCTCGAGGCCGCGGTCGCCGCCGGCAAAATCGAAAAGCTCGCGGGCTTCGGGCCGAAGCTCGTCAAGTCGCTGAAGGCGGCGGTGGCGCCGGCTGCGGCACCCGCGCGACGCTTCACGTTGGCCGAGGCGGCGGCCGAGGCCGAACCGCTCGCCGCGTATCTTCGCAAGGTGCCCGGCGTGGAGCGCGTGGAAATCGCCGGCAGTTTCCGGCGCGGGCGCGAGACGGTCGGCGACATCGACATCCTCGCCGTGGCGCCGAAAAGCGGCGCGGCGATCGCGCGCTTCGCCGGCTACGAGCGTGCCGAGGCCGTGCTGGCCGAGGGCGAGACGCGCGCCGCGATCCGCCTGAAAGGCGGCCTCCAGGTCGATCTCCGCGTCGTCGCGCGCGAGGAATTCGGCGCGGCGCTCTACTATTTCACCGGCAGCAAGGCGCACAACATCGCGGTGCGCAAAATCGCGGTGAAGAAAAAGCTCAAGATCAACGAATACGGCGTGTTTCGCGGGGCGAAGCGCGTCGCGGGCGAAACCGAGGAATCGGTCTTCGCAGCGGTCGATCTGCCCTATATCCCGCCCGAGCTGCGCGAGGATCGCGGCGAGATCGATGCCGCGCGCGAAGCAAGACTTCCGAAACTCGTTACGGCCGGCGACATCAAGGGCGATCTCCACTGCCGCACCGATGCCAGCGACGGACGCGACACGCTCGAAGCCCTGCTGGCGGCTGCGAAGAAGCACGGGCTCGCTTATATCGGCATCGCCGATCCGTGCCGCCGCGTCGCCTCAGCGAACCGGCTCGATCTGGGCGGCCTTGCCCGCCAGAACGCCGCCATCGATCGCATCAACGCCGCGCAGAAGGACGTACTGGTGCTGAAAGGGGTCGAGGCCGCGATCCGCGAGGATGGGAGCCTCGATCTGCCCGACTCGGCGCTGGCGGGACTCGATTTCGTGCTCGGCGCCGTCGTCGATCAGTTCGCGCTCCCGGCCGAGAAGCAGACGACGCGCCTGCTGCGCGCGCTCGACGGCAAGCGCTTCTCGATTCTCGCGCATCCGCAGAACCGGATGTTTCCGCAGCGCGGCCCGCTCGCATACGATCTCGCGCGCGTCATTGCCGCCGCCAGGGCGCGCGGCTGCCTTCTCGAGCTGAACGCGCGGCCCGAGCGGCTCGATCTCTCCGATACCGCCTGCCATGCGGCGAAGAACGCCGGCATGCGCGTGGCGCTCGGCTCCGATGCGCGCGGCGGGGCCGACTTCGCCAATCTGCGCTGGGGCGTGCTCACGGCGCGCCGCGGCTGGCTCGAGAAGCCCGACCTGCTGAACACGTTCGGCGCGGCCGAGGCAAAATCCGCCTTGCGCAAGACGCTGGCATAGCGCGCGATCAGGCCTCTTGCGCCGGTCGGGAAAGCGGTTAGCATCGATCCCTTAGAAAACTAATCAATAAGCGGCGCCGCTGCGCGCCCCCTTGTGGAGGAAGCGATACTTTCCGGCGCGACCGCAACCGGCGGAGCTTCGCCGCCGCAGCATCGTGCTGCGGGTGGCGCCGCGCGCGTCGCTGATTCCGAAGCCGCGCCGACGCTCGAGATCGCCGGCGTGTCGGTCGAATACCGCGCCGATACGGGGCCGGTCCGCGCGGTAGACGACGTCAGCATCGCCGTCGCGAAGGGCGAATTTTTCACGCTGCTTGGCCCCTCCGGCTGCGGCAAGACGACGACACTGCGCAGCGTCGCCGGTTTCGAAACACCGACGGCGGGCCGCATCGCGATCGCGGGGCGCACGGTATTTTCGGCGGAGCAGCGCGTCGCGGTGCCGGTGCACAAGCGCGATATCGCGATGGTGTTCCAGTCCTACGCGATCTGGCCGCACATGAGCGTGGCCGAGAACGTTGCGTTTCCGCTCGCGGCCGCGGGCATCCGCGGCCAGGCCGCGCGCGAGCGGGTGACGCGCGCGCTCGAGATGGTCGGGCTCGGCGCGCTCATCGATCGGCCGGCGACGCAGCTGTCCGGCGGCCAGCAGCAGCGCGTGGCGCTGGCGCGCGCGATTGCCAAGGACGCCTCGCTGCTGCTGCTCGACGAGCCGCTCTCGAATCTCGACGCGCAGCTCCGCGAGCAGATGCGCGGCGAGCTGGCGGCGCTGCGCGCCCGGCTCGGCGCGACAACGCTCTACGTGACGCACGATCAGGAAGAGGCGCTGAGCCTTTCCGACCGTGTCGCGCTGATGCGCCACGGCCGCGTGGTCGAATGCGGCACGCCGCAGGAGCTCTATTACCGGCCCCGCCGCCTGTTCACCGCGCAATTCATCGGCCGCGCCGAAATCGTGCCCTGCACGGTGGCGCGGCGCGAAGGTTCCGCGGCGCTGCTCGAAACGCCGCTGGGCGCGATTCTCAGCGAATGCGGCGAGGCCGGCACGGCGGGCGCGGCCTCGCTGATGATCCGGCCCGAGCACTTGTCCATCGTGCCGGCCGATGCGGACGTGCCGAACAAGCTGACGGGTACGGTCGCGAGCGCGGTCTTTCTCGGCCGCCTGTTCGAATACGAGATCGAGATTGGCGGCCTTCGCCTGAAGCTGCAGACCCTTTCGACGCAGCCGCACGCGCCGGGCGCGCGCGTCGCCGTGCACGCGCCGCCCGGGCGCTGCGTGCTGATTGCCGAAACGATGGAACGCCACTGAACAATTCATCGAGAGGGAGGACGACATGAGGCAGATGAGCATCGGAACGATCGGGCGAATGGGCGCCGCCGCGTTGGCGCTTGCCATGATCGCGGCCCCGGCCGCGGCGGAAACGCTCGAAGAGCTCGCCGCCAAGGCGGCCGCCGAGGGCGAGATCGTGTGGTACGAGGCGAACTCGGCCGAGATGGGCGACAAGCTCACCGCTGCGTTCACGAAGCAGTTCCCGAAAGTGAAGCTGCGCTTCCAGCCGATCGCCGGCGCGCAGGGCATCACGGCGCGCATCGTGCAGGAAACCGACGCCAAGGCCGACACGGCCGACGTCACGACGACCGGCATCGACCAGATCCACGCGCTGACGAAGCGCGGCCTCACCGAGAAGATCGAATGGACGCGCTACGGCGTGCCCGCCGCGCTCTCGCCCGATCAGCACGCCGTGGCCACCACGGCGGCGATCTGGGTCGTCGTCTACAACAAGAACAAGGTCGCCGCCGCCGACGCGCCGAAAGGTTGGGACGATCTCGCCGATCCGAAATGGAAGGGCAAGCTCGGCATCTGGGCGATCGGTCACACGCAGGCCAATCTTGCGGCCGTCTGGGGCGAGCAGCGCACCGACGCGTGGATGGCGAAAATCGCCAAGCAGGAGCCGCTGCTCTACAAGAGCAACTTCACGATCGCGCAGAATCTCGCCTCGGGCGAGCTTTCGGTCGGCATCACGCCGCTGCACGTGGCGCAATCGACCAAGGCCAAAGGCGCGCCGATCGAGATCGTTGCCGCCGAGCCGAGCGCGCTCAGCATGATCTATTCGGCGGTGATCAAGGGCACGAAGCGGCCGAACGGCGCGCGGCTGCTCGTCGCCTGGCTCTCGTCGAAGGAGGGCGCGCTCGCCTACGAGCACGCCACCGCGCGCGGCAATCCCTATCTCGATTTCACCGCCTCGGCGCAGTTCCTGAAGGGCCGCAAGCTGAGCACGTTCCCGCCGCAGGAGACCGACAAGCTGCAGGCGCTGGTGGCGAAATACACCGGCATGCTGCGCAACGCGGGCACGGCGCGCTGAGCGCCCGCTCGTGGGTCAGGCGCCGCTGCTGATCGCGCCGGGGGACGTGGAGCGGCTCCACGCCTCCGGCGCCGTCCGCATGATCGACTACGTCGATGCGGTGGAGCGCGCATTCCGCGGCCAGGGCGAGCGCGCGCTCGAGATCCTGCCGCGCCAGGTGCTGTGGCGCGACGCCGCCGACGCCGGCGTGCGCTCGCCGTCGCTGAAGATGAGCGCCTCGGTGCTGCGATCCGAGGGCGTCATGGGCGCCTCGGTTTATTCCGCGCATTTCCGGCCGGGCGATCTCAGCATGTGGATCATGCTGTTCTCGGCGGTGAACGGCGATCTGCTCGCGATCCTGCACGGGCGCGAGATGAGTCTCTGGAAAACCGGCGCCACGGCCGCGGTGGCCGCGCGCCACATGGCGCGGCCAGACGCGCAGACGGCGGCCCTCATCGGCACGGGCTATTTCGCGCGCACGCAATTGCTCGGCCTTGCCGCCGTGCGGCCGCTTCGGCGCGTGCATTGCTACAGCCGCGACGCGGCGAAGCGCGAAGCGTTCGTGGCGTGGGCACGGACGCAGCTCCCCGGCGTGGCAATCGACGCCGCGCCTTCGGCCGAGGCGGCCGTGCGCGGCGCCGATATCGTCGTCACGGTCACCACCTCGCCGAAGCCGGTGCTCGAGGGCGCGTGGCTCGCGCCGGGCGTCCACTGCAACGTGATGGGCCAACACGATCCGCGCGCGCGCGAGGTGGATGGAGCCGCGGTGGCGGAGAGCCGCGTCGTGGTCGATTCTTTCGCGCAGGCGTGGAACGAGAAGGGCGAAATCCTGATCCCGCTCGCCGAGGGCCGCATCGCCAAAGAGCACGTGCTCGGCGAGCTGGGCGACGTGGTGTGCGGGCGCGTGACGGCGCGCATGACGGCGTCCGACAAGACCATGTTCTGCTCGGGCGGCACCGCGCTCGAATACATGGGCACCTGCGCTATGCTGCTCGACAAGGCGCGCGCCGCCGGCGTGGGGCAGGAGCTTCGGCTGTGATCGCGCGGCGCTGGGCGCCCACGATCGGCCTGGGCGCCATCCTCGCCTTCCTGGTTCTCGTGCCGCTGGGCTTTCTCCTCGTCAGCAGCCTGCGCCCCGGCGGCATGCCGTGGAGCCCCGGCTTCACGTTCGCCAACTACGACGCCGTCTATGCAGATCCGGCGCTGCTGCGCATGATCGCAAATACGCTCGTCTTCGTTCTCGGCAGCGTGGCGCTCGGGCTGCTGTTTGGCGGCACGCTGGCCTGGCTCGTCGAGCGGACCGACATGCCGGCGCGCCGGCTCGTGCGCGCGCTCGTCATCCTGCCGATGGCGACGCCGCCGCTGCTGCTCGCGATCGCGTGGATCATGTTGCTGAGTCCGCGCACCGGCTTCTTCAACGAGATTCTGCAAAAGGCGCTCGGCCTGGCCGGTCCGGTCTTCGACATCTACTCGATGGCCGGGATGATTTTCGTCGAGGCCGTCGCCGTGGTGCCGACGACGTTCCTGATCCTGGCGCCCGCATTCCGCAACATGGATCCGTCGCTGGAGGAGGCCGCCGCCGCTTCGGGCGCAGGCCCGGCGCGCATCGTGTGGAAGGTTTTTCTGCCGCTGATGGCGCCGGCGCTGATCTCGGCCGCCGTGTTCATTTCGGTCGCCGGCTTCGTCGTGTTCGACATTCCCGGCACGATCGGCATGCCGGTGCGCATCTTCGTGCTCTCCTCGCAGATCTATTATTGGGGCAACGAAACGCCGTCGGGGCTGCCGCTCTACGGCCAGATCAGCGCGCTCGCCGCCGTCTTCCTCGTCGTTCTGCTGATCCTCGGCCTGCTGTATCAGCGCGCGACGCGGCGCATGTCGCGCTTTGCCGTGATCGGCGGCAAAAGCTACCGGCCGCGCCCGTTCCGCCTCGGCCGCTGGCGCATCGCGGCGCTGGCTTTCGCCGGCCTCTATTTCGCCGTGGCCGTGCTCGCGCCGCTCGCCGTGCTGCTGTGGACGAGCCTGATGCCGTATCTCACCGGTTTTTCCTCAGAGGCGATGAAGCTCGCGACGCTCTCCAATCATGCGGCGGTGTTCGAGAACCGGCGGATCGGAACCGCGGCGCTCAACACGCTCGTCGTCGCCGCCTGCGCGGCCACGGCGGTCACGGCGCTGTCGGCGCTGATCTCGTGGGTCGTGGTGCGTTCGCGCGCGGCGGGGCGGAAGATCATCGACCTGCTCGCGTTCATCCCGATCTCGATCCCCGGCATCATCATCGGCGTGGCGCTGATCTACGTCTATCTCACGCTCTCGTTCGTGCCGGTCTACGGCACGATCTGGATTCTCGTCATCGCCTACGCGACGGTCTATCTCTCCTACGGCACCCGCAGCCTCAACGGTGTGCTGATCCAGCTCCACGCCGAACTCGAGGAAGCGGGGGCGGCGAGCGGGGCCGGGTGGTGGCGCGTGTTCCGCCGCATCACCCTGGCGCTCGCGCTGCCCGGCCTCGTCGCGGTGTGGATCTGGGTCGCCGCGCATGCGGGCCGCGAGCTTTCCTCGGCGCTGATCCTGCAGGGCCGCGACAATGTCGTGCTGTCGACCTTGCTCTGGGACTATTGGTCGGCCGGCCAGCCCAACCGCGCTGCCGCCGTCGGCGTCTGGCTCATCGTGGCGCTCGGCGTCATGGTCGGCGCGTGGCAGATCCTGCAGCGGCGCGAGCGTTAGGCCGTCACGATGTCCGGCGGCAGGCGCTGCACGAGCGTGATCTTCTGCCAGATCTTGTTCGAGAGATTGGTCGTGATCTGGCCGATGTCGCTCACGGCGTCGACGACGATGGGGTCTTTGCTGCTCTGCGCATAGAGCGCCGCCACCTTGGCGATCAGCGAGAGCATTTCCGAGCAATAGTCGAGATAGCGCCCGAGATCGTGGGCGCTCATCGTGCGCTTGGGCGAGGACGCGGTCGTGCGCGCGCCCTCGGTCAGCATCGTGGGATCCTTGGTGAGCTGGTGCATGTCGATCACGTGCACGATCGAGCGCAACTCGTGCAGGCCGTCCATCGCCACGCGGCGCTTCAGGCGCGTCTCCAGAGTGACGAGGAAGAAGACCGCGGCGCCCATCAGCAGGATGATGTTGAAAGCCGATTCGACGCCCTGAAGGATGCCGTAGACGTTCGTGCCTTCGCGCTTCACTTCGAGCAGACCGGCGCCGAGACCGAGCAGCGCCAGGCCGCCGGCGATCACGGCGCCGGTGAGCGTGCGCAGCCCGTAGTCGGGCCGCGCGATGCGCGCGGTGCGCGCGCGGCTTTCACCGGCCACGGCAATGAGCTCGGCGCAGACCTTGGCGAGGCTCGCGTCCGGGAAGCGTTCGGTGATGCGCTGGCGCAGCGCGTCCAGCGTCGCGATGATCTGTTCGGCGTTGAGCGTGCGAAACATGCGGGTGGGCGCTCCCTCGGCCCGGGCGGCAAACCTAGCGCGACGGGCGTCCGAGAGGAATGCGCCGCGCGGAGGCGCTACAAGTTCGGGCGCCGCGGCGCGAGTGCGTTCAGCCGACGAGCTGGCGGAGCTCGCGCAGCAGCACCTTGCCCATCTGATTGCGCGGAATCTGCTCGACGCGCACGATACGGTGCGGCGCGCGCGACAGCAGAATGCGCCGGCAGGTTTCGAGCAGCGCGGCCGTGTCGATCGGCTGCGCGCTGACGACCGCGGCGCAGATCTCCGTGGGCCGGTCGGGATGGTCGATGCCGAAGGCCGCCGCGTCGCGGACGCCGCCGAAGCCAAGCAGCGTGCCGGCGATGAGATCGGGGCTCACCTTCACGCCGCCGGCATTGATCACCTCATTGGCCCGGCCCAGCAGGATCAGCACGCCGTCGGCCGTGAGCTGTCCGATGTCGCCGGGATAGAACCACCCGCCGCGCAGCGTGCCATCGCCGCCTTGCGCCGTACCGAGATAGTCCGAGACGATCGAGGGGGTCCAGATGCGGATGCTGCCCTCGCTGCCGGGCGGCAAGACGCGGTCGGACTCGTCCACGATCTCGACCTTGTTCCACGGATGCACGAGTCCCGCACAGCCCGGAATGCGCTCGAGCAGATCGGGCGGCGCCTCGGCGACCATCCCGACTTCCGTGCAGCCATAATCGCCGGTCACGTTGGGGCACATGCGCGACCGTGTCCGCACGATCGTCACGCGCGGAACGATGGAGCCCGCCACGCGCACGTGCTCGAGCGAAGGAAGCCGCAGACCCGCGGCGTCCATGAGGTCGAGCATGATCTGAAGCTGTTGCGGCGAGGCGGTGAGGAACTTCACGCCGTAAAGGCGGATGACGTTGAGCACGTCGCCCAGCCGCGCCGGCGGAAAGACCTGGAGATTGCCGAGCTGCAGGTGCCCCAGCCGGTGCCGGAAGCCGAGGCCGCTCGCGAGGCCGATCGTCGTCAGGCTCGGCGCTTCGCCGAGCGAGCCGAGCTTGCACGGAAACTCGATCCCGCGGTCGATGAGCTCCGGGCTGAACGCGACCGCCTTCGATATGCCCGAGGTGCCCGACGAGGCGATGATCCGCGCCAGCGCCTTGGAGCTCTCGAACGAGCGCCGCTCCACGCCGATGCTCTGGCCCGGCGCGGGCGCCAGCCAGCCGGGATCGGCCGCGACGACCGGCACGCTGCCGGCGAACGGCAGGTCGCGGTCGGCCAGATAGGCGCCGAACTCCACGCCGGCCGGCGGCGCCTCGTAATTGGCCTGGCCCGAAAACGAGGGCACGGCTTCGTGCATCAGGGCGAGCACGAGCACGAAATGCAGATACGCATCGGCGACGTAGATGCCGACCGGGCGCTGCGCATCGAGGCGGTGCGCGCGCAGCCGGGCGGCGGCGGCCGCGACGGCGGATCGCAGCTGACCGAACGTCGCGCTGCCATGCGCGTGCAGAATCGCGGGATCGGCGGCGCGAAAGCGCGCGTGGTAGTCGAGGGCGTCGAGGATCTGCATCGTTTCGATGGCGTGAACAGCCGGCGGGCGCGCAAGGTGTGCCACGAACCGTGGACGGATCAAAGGGGCGCCATGCCTCCCTTGTTCGCCGCGCGCCGCAGCCGATAGAGTGCCGCCCGCCGATGCGGACGCATC
>CAZUYG010000035.1:5944-11581 GCA_964624265.1 uncultured Candidatus Odyssella sp. | reverse complement strand
CGCCGCTACCTGCAGCAAGCCCCGGCGGGCACCTACCGCGCCGCCTCCGTTTCGACCGGCGAAGAGCGGCTTTACCGCTATCAGCGGGTTGCGGGACATCCGCTGATCGTCGTCGCGAGCCTCGGCGAGGCCGATATCTTCGGCGCGTGGCACGAGCGGCTGCGCATCACGGGCGCGCTGGCTTTGCTGGCGGTTCTCGGCGCCCTCGTCGCCACGTTCCTCATTCACCGCCAGGCGATGAAGCTGCGCATCGAACGCCGCGAGGCGGAGCAGGCGCGCCGCGTGGCCGAACACGCGAACCGCAGCAAATCGGAATTCCTGGCCCATATGAGCCACGAGCTGCGCACGCCCATGAACGCGGTGCTCGGATTCACCGAGATGATCGCGAAGGAAGTGTTCGGGCCGGTGGGCTCGCCGAAATACCGGGAATATCTCGGACACATCGCGATGAGCGGCCAGCATCTGCTGCAGGTCGTCAACAACATCCTCGACCTCGCCAAGGTGGAAGCCGGCAAATGGGAAATGGAAGAGGAACCGACGGACTTGCGCGAACTCTTCGAGAGCACCGCGCTGATGGTGCGAGAGCGCGCCCGGTCGTCCGGCGTCGCGCTTGCGGTTGACGGCGCCGCGCCCGCGCTCACCGCGCGCGTCGACCGGCGCCTGATGCGCCAGATCGTCATCAACCTGCTGACCAACGCGATCAAATTCACCGAGCGCGGCGGCAAGGTCTCGGCGAGTTGGGCACGGCAGCCCGACGGGTCCGTGGCCCTCGTCGTCGCCGACACTGGCGTGGGGATGAACGCGGAAGACTGCCGTCGCGTGCTGGAGCCCTTCGGACGCGGCTCGGCGACGCTGGCGCGCGCGCGCCACGATACCGGCCTCGGCCTCACCATCTGCAGCCAGTTCGCCGAGATGCATGGCGGGCGTCTCGAACTGAAAAGCGCGCTCGGCAAGGGGACGACGGTGACGGTGATCCTGCCGGCCGAACGCGTCATCCCGCCCGAGGCCGCCGCCAAGGCCGCGTGAGCGCGGCCGACGGTTTCCATTTGCCGCCTCGCTGCCTATAAGCGCGGCGATGGCGCACTGGTTGCCCGCGATTCTGTCTTTCCTGCTGCCGCTGGGCGCGACGGCGCTCGGCGTGCGGCTCATCCTCCCGTGGCTCCGTGGGCGGGTGCTCGACCACCCGAACGCGCGCAGCTCGCACACGCAGCCGACGCCGCGCGGCGGCGGCATCGTCGTCGTGGCGGTGCTCATCGTTGCCCTTTGGGCGATCGCGCTGGGCAATAATGCGCCGCTGCGGCACGTCGCGATCATCACGATGGAATTGGGCGCGCTCGCGCTCGTCTCGTGGATCGACGACCGGCGCGGCGCGCCGGTGTGGCTGCGCCTTGCCGTGCAGCTCGCCGCCGTTTCGGCCGGGCTCGCCAATATCGGCCTCGCCGCTTTCGCCGAGCGCAACGGAATTTCGCCGTGGCTGCTCGCGATTCCGCTCGGCCTGGCCTGGATGTGGTTCGTGAACCTCTACAATTTCATGGACGGCATCGACGGCATCACGGGCACCGAAACCGCCGGCATCGGCGTGGGCCTCGTCGCCCTCGCGGTGGTGACGCTCGGCTCCGTGGCCGGGCAAGGGCTCGCCGGGCTCGCGCTGGCCGGCGCGGCCATCGGCTTCCTCGTCTGGAACTGGCATCCGGCGCGGATCTTCCTCGGCGACGTCGGCAGCGTGCCGCTCGGCTTCCTGGTGGGCGGGCTGCTGATCGAGGCGGCGCTGGCGGGCCAGTGGGCGCCGGCGCTGATCCTGCCGCTCTACTACCTCGCCGACGCCACCGTCGTGCTGGTGCGGCGCGCGCTGGCCGGGCAAAAGCCCTGGCACGCGCACAAGACGCATTTCTATCAGCGCGCCCATCAGGGCGGGCTTTCGCACGGGCAGATATCGCTGTGCATCGGCGCGCTGAACGCCGTGCTGATCGCGCTCGCCGCCATGGCGGGGCTCGGCTGGACCTGGCTCGCGCTGGCGCTGGCCGCCGCTGCCGTCGCCGCCCTGCTCGCCTATTTCGGCTCGCGGCCGCGGCCGGTTACGGCGAAAAATCCCGCCGGATGAGGCGCTTGGGCCGGCGGCGCGGCGTGCTAGTATAATCTCCGATGCAGCATCTGATCCGCTCGCCCCAGGCCTTCGTGGCCTTCGCGCACGACGTGGTGATGGCGGCGCTTTCGTTCCTGATCGCGCTCTATCTCCGCCTTGGCGGCGTGAACTTCGCCGACTACGCCGAGCGCCTGGCGCCCGATGCGCTGCCCGTGTTCGTGGCGTGCTGCGCCGTCGTGTTCGCGGCGATGGGGCTTTACCGCGGCATCTGGCGCTATGCCTCGCTCAACGACGTGATCGCGATCGTGAAGGCGACGGCGATCGCGGTGCTCATCTTCGTGCCACTGCAATTCCTGCTGACGCGCCTCGAAGACTTGCCGCGCTCGCAGATCGTCATCAACTGGATCGTGCTCGTGGCGCTGCTGACCGGGCCGCGCATCGCCTACCGCATCCTGCGCGACCGGCGCATGGATTATGTGCTGAAGCGGGACCGCGGGCGCACGATCCCGGTGCTGCTGTATGGCGCCGGAGACGAAGCCGATCTGTTCCTGCGCGCGCTCGCACGCCAGCCCACGACGCCCTACGAGGCCGTGGGCATCGTCGCGCGAAAGGATGCGCGCGTCGGACGGCGCATCCAGGGCGTCGACGTGCTCGGCGTCGAGGATAATCTCGCCGATGTGGTGGCCCGGCTCGAGCGCCGCGGGCGCAAACCGAGGCGCCTCATCGTCACGCCGCCGGACATCGACGGCGGGAAGCTGAGCACGCTGGTCGAACGCGCCGACGCGCTCGGCATGACGGTCGCCCGCGTGCCGCAGGCCACCGATTTCCGCGAGGGCGCCGGCGGCGACATCGAGCTGCGCCCGATCGCGATCGAAGACCTGCTCGGCCGGCCGCAGACCGTGCTCGACCGGCCGGCGATGCAGGCGCTCTGCGCCGGCAAGCGCGTGCTGATCACCGGCGCCGGCGGCTCGATCGGCAGCGAGCTGGTGCGGCAGGTTTCCGATTTCGGGCCGGCGCGGCTCGCGCTGCTCGATTCCTCCGAGTATCAGCTCTACGAAGTCGATCTCGAGCTTTCGCGGCGCCATGCCGGCCTCGCGCGCGCGGCGCTGCTGGCCGACGTGCGCGATGCGCGGCGTGTGAGCGCGCTGATCGGCGCCGAGCGGCCCGAGATCGTGTTCCACGCCGCCGCGCTGAAGCACGTGCCGATGGTGGAGGCGCATCCCGACGAGGGCATCCTCACCAACGCGATCGGCACGCGCATCGTGGCCGATGCCTGCGCGAAACACGGCGTGGGCTGCATGGTCGTGATCTCGACCGACAAGGCCGTGAACCCCACCAGCGTGATGGGTGCTTCCAAGCGGCTCGCCGAGCAATATTGCCAGGCGCTCGACCTCGCCGAGGCGAAGAAATCCGGTACCGGAACGCATTTCGTCGTCGTGCGCTTCGGCAACGTGCTGGGCTCGACCGGCTCGGTGGTGCCGCTGTTCCGGAAGCAGCTCGCGGAGGGCGGTCCGCTCACCGTGACCCACCCCGAGGTCGATCGCTATTTCATGACCGTGCGCGAGGCGGTGGAGCTCGTGCTGATGGCCTCGGCGGCGGGCGCCGCCGACCGGCGCTTCAGCGGCAAGGTGTTCGTGCTCGACATGGGCGAGCCGGTGAAGATCGTGGAACTGGCCAAGCAGATGATCCGCCTCGCCGGCAAGACGCCCGAGCGCGACATCAAGATCCGCTTCACCGGCCTGCGCCCCGGCGAGAAGCTGCGCGAGGAGCTGCTGCACGCGCAGGAAGACCTCGTGCCGACCGGCGCGAAGTCGATTCTGCTGGCGAGCCCGCGCACCTCCGACCTCAAGCTGCTCGCCCGCGCCTTCGACGACATGGAGCGGCACGTCCGTGCCGGCGCCACGGCCGAAGCGCTGGCGCTGCTGCAGCACCTGGTGCCGGAATACCGCCCGACGCCGAACGGCAAAGCCGACGAGAGCGCCGCGGCCACCTGACCGCTGCTGCGTTTTGCGCGCTTGAACACGCGCCCTGCTTCCGACAAAAGCGACCAATTCCCGCCCCTGCGAAGCGGCGGATTCATGACCCATCCGGCTTGAGCCCATGACCGCCCCCACCCCGATCCGCCGCGCGCTCGTCTCCGTCTCCGACAAGACGGGGCTCGTGGAGCTGGGCAAGTTCCTCGCCGCGCGCGGCGTGGAGATCCTCTCGACCGGCGGCTCGGCCAAAGCGCTCCGCGATGCGGGCGTGCCGGTGGTCGAGGTTTCGGACTACACCGGCTTTCCCGAGATGATGGATGGGCGCGTGAAGACGCTGCAGCCGAAGATCCACGGCGGCATCCTCGCGCGGCGCGACACGGCCGGGCACCTCGAGGCGATGCAGAAGCACGGCATCCAGCCGATCGACCTCGTGGTGATCAATCTCTACCCGTTCGAAGCGACCGTGGCGAAGGGCGCGGGCTTCGAGGAGTGCATCGAGAACATCGACATCGGCGGGCCGGCCCTCATCCGCGCGGCCGCGAAGAACCACGATTTCGTCACCGTCGTCACCGACCCGGCGGACTATGCGCCGCTGATGAACGAAATGACGGCCAACGGCGGCGCGGTGAGCCTCGCGCTCAAGAAGCGCCTCGCCGCCGCCGCCTATGCGCGCACCGGCGCCTACGACGCCGCGATCTCGCAATGGTTCGCGCGCGTGGAAGGCGAGGAATTTCCGCCGCGCCTCGTGCTGGCCGGCGTCCGGCGGCAGGCGCTGCGCTATGGCGAGAATCCGCACCAGCGCGCCGCGTTCTACACCGACGGCACGAACCGCCCGGGCATCGCCACGGCAGCGCAGGTGCAGGGCAAGGAGCTTTCCTACAACAATCTCAACGACGCCGACGCGGCCTATGAGCTCGTGGCCGAGTTCGACCGGCCGGCGATCGTCATCGTCAAGCACGCGAACCCGTGCGGCGTCGCCACGTCGGATTCCTGCGCCGATGCGTGGGACAAGGCGCTGGCCTGCGATCCGGTCAGCGCGTTCGGCGGCATCATCGCGCTCAACCGCACGCTCGACGGCGCCGCCGCCGCCAAGATCGCCGAGATCTTCTCCGAGGTGATCATCGCGCCCGATGCCGACGAGGCCGCAAAGGCCGTGCTTTCGAAAAAGAAGAACCTGCGCCTGCTGCTGACCGGCAAGATGCCCGACCCGCGCGACGAAGGCTGGGTGCTGCGTTCGCTTTCGGGCGGTTACCTCGTGCAGAGCCGCGACAAGAGCGTGATCGAGGGCGATCTCAAGGTGGTGACGAAGCGCGTGCCGACCAAGGCCGAGCTCGCCGACCTCATGTTCGCGTTCACCGTGTGCAAGCACGTGAAATCCAACGCCATCGTCTACGTGAAGGACCGCGCCACCGTGGGCATCGGCGCCGGGCAGATGAGCCGCGTGGATTCGGCGCGCATCGCCGTGGGCAAGGCCGCGGAAGCCGCCAAAGCCGCCGGCAAGAGCACGAACCCGGTCGTGGGCTCGGTCGTGGCCTCCGATGCATTCTTTCCGTTCGCCGACGGCCTGCTCGCCGCGGC
>CAZUYG010000035.1:0-5844 GCA_964624265.1 uncultured Candidatus Odyssella sp. | reverse complement strand
TGCGCGCCGTCGAGCACCTCGCCCGATTTCGTGACGATGATCGGAAACGCGAGGTCGGCCGCGAAGATATCGCGGGCGCGCTCGGCAACCCTCCGAACGGTCGGTTGAACGTCCTTGGGGCCGCCGAACCAGACGACCGCGTCGAGGATGTCGAGGTCTTCGATGCTGACCTCGATTTCGGGCTTGCCTGCGGCGGCGTTCCACAAGGTCGGCATCTTCCAATAGGGAATAGAGCCGTCGGCTTGCTGTTCGCCGTAGAGAATGCGCTCGGCCGGCGTGTTCATCTCGCGCTCCCGCGCTGTTCTGATATGCTACGTGTCCGTGCAGGGGGAATTACGGCGAAGCCACAGGAGGGTCGTTCATGTCCATCGCCAAGGAATTTCGCGATTTCATCAATCGCGGCAGTGTCGTCGATCTCGCGGTCGGTATCATCATCGGCGCCGCGTTCGGCAAGATCGTTGCGTCGTTCGTCGCCGACGTGCTGATGCCGCCGATCGGGCTTCTGCTGGGCGGAGTCGATTTCTCGAACATCGCGATCACGCTCAAAGCGGCGACCGGCGGCGACCCCAAGACGGCGGTCGTCATGCGCGTCGGCACCTTCATCAACACGTGCATCGATTTCGTCATCGTCGCCTTCGCGATCTTCCTCGTCGTGAAGGGCTTCAATCAGCTTCGCAAGAAGGAAGCCGCGAAGCCCGCCGAGCCGCCGGCGCCGACCGAGGACCAGAAGCTGCTGACGGAAATCCGGGATATCTTGAAGGCGAAATAGCGCTTTCTGCGGGACCGCGCGCCCGGAGGCGCGCGGTCCCGAAGTCCTACGTGTTCTGACGCCGCGTCATGTCTTTCCACGCAGCCTTGGAGCCGAGACCCTTGCTGTGGAAATAGACGACGCGGGCGAACGCCTGCATCGGGCGTGTGCCGATCAGAAGATTCACGAGCCAATTCGGCGGCCCGAGATCGAGCGCGCGCCGCAGCCAGCGTTTCGCGCGGTATTTCGGATATTGGCGCGGCAGGAGCGCCGGATCCGGCCCCATGCCCGAGAGGCGATCGGCGATCGCATCGGCCGCGCGCGTGCCGAAGTCGAGCGCGGTGAAGATGCCGCCGGCGGTGAGCGGCGAAACGGTGCCCGCCGCGTCGCCGATCAGCAGCACGCGCCCCGACGCCGCCGGATGCACCACGCCGCCGACCGGAATTACGCCGCTGCGCCGCTCGACGAGCCTGGCCTTGCTGAAATCGAACAGCGCCTTCGCGCGCTGCAGAAACGCCTCGAATTCGGGCCGGTCCGCCCGGCGCGCGGCGATGCCGACCTGGGTGACGCCGACGCCGGCCGCGACCCAGCCGATGTATCCCGGCGCCAGTGCGCGATCGAGAAACGTGTGCAAGAGGCGCGCATCGACGCCCTCGACGCCGGAAAATTCCGCCTCGAGGCCGACGAGGACGCGGCGGTTGCGCCCGAGGCCGAACGCCTCGGCCACTGCCGATTTGGCGCCATCGGCGCCGACGAGCCATGCCGCTTCGAGCGCCTCGCCGCCCGCCGCGATTTCCACGGCCGTCTCGGACTGCCGCGCCTTTTGCAGCGGCGCGCCATGGCGAATTTCCGCGCCGGCCCGCGCCGCCTCCTGCGCGAGCCAGCGCAGCACACCCGGCGTGTCGGTGAGATAGAACTGGTAGCCGGGCGAAAACAGATCGGTGCTGCGGCCCGACGGTGCGTAGAGCCGCACGCCCGGCACGGCGCGCCAGAGATCGGGCGGAACGCCGCCGAACTCGCGCACGAGCAGGTCGAACGCTTCTTTGACCAGGATACCGGTGGTGTGCAGCGGACGGCCGGGCTCCGCCTTTCGCTCGAGCACCACCGTCTTGAGGCCGCGCTGCGCCGCGCGGCGCGCGGCGACGAGGCCGGCGAACCCCGCGCCGGCGATGGCGAGATCGTAGCGCTCCGCCATGTCAGGCGGCGCGCGGCTGACGCGGCGCCTTGACCGTCAGCATGATGACGGCGCCGACGAAGATGTAGGGCAGCACCGTCGCCATGCCGAGGCGCTGATCGCCGGTGAGGTCGATGACCGTGGCGACCGTGATCGGGCCGAGGAACGAGATGGCCTTGCCGCTCAGGGTGAGCAGTCCGAACATTTCGGTTTCCTTGTCGGGCGGCGCCATGCGCGCCATCAGCGAGCGCGCCGCGGCCTGCACCGGCCCGAAGAAGAGCCCGATACCGGCGCCGAGGATCCAGAACCACAAGGTGCTGGTGATCAGCAGCAGCGGTATGCCGAGCAGGAAGATGGCGACCACGCCCAACAGGATCGTGGGCTTCGAGCCGACGAGATCGTCCATCCACGCGAAGCCGAACGCGCCCGCGGCGGCGGTGACGTTCAGCAGGATGCCGAACATGATGATCTCGTTCTGCGCGAGGCCGAACACGGCGGCGGCGAAGATTCCGCCGAACGTGAACAGCGTGTTGATCCCCTCCATGAACAGCAGGCGCGCGATCAGGAAGCGCACGATCTGCTTGTACTGGCGCACCTCGCGCACCGTATCGGCCAACTGCTTTAGGCCCTCGCGGATCGCGCGGCCGGGCGGCAGGCGCTCGCCGGCGATGTCGGGCGTCAGAAAGAAGAGCGGCAGGCTGAACACGATCAGCCAGATCGCGACCAGCGGCCCGACGGTGCGCACGTGCTCCGCGGCTTTCTTGTCGAGACCGAACGGCGGCGTTTCGGGCTGGATGAACAGGAACAGCGCGAGCGCCAGGCACGACAGCCCGCCGAGATAGCCGAGGCCCCAGCCCCAGCCCGAGACGCGCCCGACATGCGAGGGTTTCACGAGGCCGGGCAGCATCGCGTTGTAGAACGACATGCTGATCTCGAACGCGATGATCGACACGGCGACGCAGATCAGCGACAGCGCGACGGAGCCGCCGCCCGGCTTCGCCCACCACAGCAGCAACGACGCCGCGGCGATGATGAGGCTCAGCACCAGCAGCCACGGCTTCCGCCGCCCGCCGCGATCGGCGATGGCGCCGAGCACCGGGCTCAGCAGCGCGATCACGATGGCCGAAGCGCCCATCGTCCACCCCCACCACGCGGCGCCCTTTTCCGGAGTCGGCGCCACGCCTTGCGTAAAATAGGTGGAGAAGACGAACGTGGTGATCAGCGTGATGTAAGGCGAGTTCGCCCAGTCATAGAGGCACCAGGAAAACACCGCGCGCCGGCGCACGCCGGGCGCCGCAGCCCCGCGTGACGGCGCCGCCACCGCGAGCGCGGCATCGGCCGGTTGGCTGCTCATGGCGAATTCCGCCTTTCATGGTTCGGCCCAGCGCCGCAACAGATTGGCATAGGTCTTGGCCAGCCGATCGAAGGTTTCGCTTTTTCCGTGCTGATCGAACACGGCGCGGCGGGCCGTGTCGAGATCGAACAGGATTTCGCGCGCGGCGGCGTCGCGCACCAGGCTCTGCACCCAGCCGACCGCCGCATGGCGCCGGCCGCGCGAAACCGGTGCCACGCGATGAAGGTGGGTGGCGGGATAGACGACGCACGCGCCCGCCGCAAGCTTGACCGCCTGCTCGTCGCCGGCGCTGTCGATCACGAGTTCGCCGCCGTCGTAGCTGTGAGGATCGTCGAGGAACAGGGTAAAGGAAACGTCGCTGCGCAGCCGGGCGCCGCCCGCGCCCATGAGCGCATCGTCGATGTGCGGGCCGTAATCCATGCCCGGCTCGTAGCGGTTGAACAGGATCGGGCTCAGGCGCTGCGGCAGCGCCGCGCCGCGAAATACCGGATGGGCCTGCAACGCCGACGCAACGAGCGCCGCCGCTTCGCCGATATCCGCCGGGTCGGCCTGGCGATTGTGTTTCACCGCGCGCGCGTGCCAGCCCGCCGTCTCGGCGCCGTCGCGATAGCGGGCGGCGTGGGCCAGCAGGCGGACCTTGGCGAGCGTGTCGCCGTCGAGCAGCGGGGCGATGCAGACAAACATGGCGTTGTGACTCCGCGGCAATTCGACCGCTTTATTTGCAAATGCGAATGGTTTGCAATAGCATGGCTTTCGGGATCGAGCTTGCGGCGCATGAGCGCGCCGGACGGAGGAGACGGATGACGGAGCGCAAAATCAAGATTTGGAGCGGCCTCGGCCGCTATGTTCTTGCGGGAACGGGCCTGGCCCTCGCCGCGCCGGCGGCGGCAGACACGCCGCGCTTCGCCGACGCTCCGGCCGCCCATGCCGGGCCCATGCAGCTCGCGGAGACAGCCAAGCCCGCCGAAAAGCAGCACAAACATGAGGGCGGCGAGCAGGGCGGCGAAGGCGGCGAGCAAGGAACCGCCATCGACGCGCCGCCGGACGAGGCCTTTCAGCTGCGGCTGCTGCTGATCAAGGGCCACTTGAGGGTTGGCCGCGAATTGGTGGAGCAAACACGCTGGAACGATGCGCTGCCGCATTTCCTCCATCCGGCCGAGGAGATCTACAAGTCCCTGGCGCCTGCCTTGGCGGAACGCAAGATTGCGCCGTTCGACAAGGATCTCGAAGCGCTGGCGGCGCTGGTGAAAGCGAAAAAGGGCGCGGCCGAGGTGATCCGGGCGCAGGAGGCGCTGCTCGCGAAGCTCGCGGCGGCGGCCGGCAGCATCGCCCCGGCGACACGCCAGAGCCCGGCCTTCACGCTCTCGGTCGCCGCGCGACTGCTCGACGCGGCCGCCGACGAATACAAGGAGGCGCTGGAGAACGGCCGTATCGCCAACCCCGTCGAGTATCAGGATAGCCGCGGCTTCGTCTGGACCGCGGAGGAATTCGTGCTCGGCATGACGCCGACGCTGAAGGCGAAGGACGCGGAGGCCTATGCCGCGCTCGAGGCCGGCTTCGCCGCATTGAAGCGCGCCTGGCCCTCGGCGGTGCCCGGCACGGGCCCAGCGATGCCGGAAGCCGACGTGCGCGCCGCGATCTCGCGCATCGAACTGGCGATGAGCCGCCTGCGCTAGCGGCTTCGGGCGCGGCGTGCGCATGACGGGCTGGCGCCTTTCGCTGGCTGTCGCCGCCACGGCGGCGTGCCTGGGCGCGGCCTTCGGCTGGACCTTGCGCACGGAAGCGGAGCCGGCCGATCCGGCATTGGCGGCGCTGAAGGCGGAGTTCCGCCGCCCCGAGACAGTGCCGTTTCCGGCCGACAATCCGTGGACCGACGCCAAGGCGCGGCTCGGGCGGCAGCTTTTCTTCGATCCGCGTCTTTCGGGCGGCGCCACGCTGTCCTGCGCGGGCTGCCACGATCCGGCCAAGGGCTGGTCCGACGGGCGGCGCACCGGCCGCGGCGAGCGCGGCCAGGTGCTGGGGCGCCGCACGCCCCATCTCTGGAATCTCGCCTGGGGCGAGAAGCTGTTCTGGGATGGGCGCGCCGACAGCCTCGAGCACCAAGCGACAATGCCGATCGACAATCCCGACGAGATGGACCGGCGCATCGCCGATCTCGTCGCCTGGCTCGAGAAGGACTCCGACTACAAGGCCGCCTTTGCCGCCGCGTTTCCGGGGAGCGCGGCCGTGACGCCGCGGCTGCTCGCGCAGGCGCTGGCGACCTACGAGCGCACGCTGGTTTCGCCCGTCACCGCGTTCGACCGCTGGATCGAGGGCGACGAAAGCGCGCTATCGGAGGCGGCCAAGCGCGGCTTTCGTCTGTTCGCCGGCAAGGCGAATTGCGCCGCGTGCCACGGCGGCTGGGCCTTCACCGATCATGCGTTCCACGACATCGGCTTGCCGGACGTGGACCGCGGGCGCGGTTCGGTGCTCGATCTCCGCGCGGCCGATCACGCCTTCAAGACGCCGGGCCTGCGCGACGTAGCCCGCCGCGCGCCCTACATGCACGACGGCTCGCTCGCGACGCTC
>CAZUYG010000034.1:0-11587 GCA_964624265.1 uncultured Candidatus Odyssella sp. | reverse complement strand
GACAGCGTTCGCAGCAGCGCTGCTGCCATCAGGCCCGCCTGCCCGCGCGCTTTTCCCGACGGTGCCAGCGACGACGCGCCGGTGAGCGGCGGAAATTCCGTGAAGGCGAGGTGCAGCCCGACCTCCGCGCCCGCCGCCGCCGACCGGAGCGCGGCGGCGCCCTCGCGCCAGGCCGGCGCCGTGACGAGCGCGCTGACCGCCGAGAGCCGCCCCGCCGCGCAGAGCTCGAGGATCGCCGCGTTCACGCCGGGCGAAAGTCCGAAATCGTCGGCGCACAGGATGAAGGGCCGGCTCATTTCGCTTCCGCCGCGGCGCCCGGCGGCCGCGCTACGCTTCGATCAGGAAGCGAGAGGCGTCGTCGTGCTCCTCGTGCACCGCGCTCTGGTATTTCGGGATGACTTCCGAAGGCTTGCCCATCTCGCGGATGCGCCCGCGGTCGATCCAGACCACGCGGTCGCAGAGATTCTGCAGCTCGGCCGTGCTGTGCGTGACGAGCAGGATCGAGCCGGTCTTGCGGAAGTTGCGCAGGAACGTCCGGCACTTGTCCTGGAACGCGGTGTCGCCGACCGAGAGCGATTCGTCGATGACCATCAATTCGGCGTCGACGTGCGCGCAGATCGCGAAGGCCAGCCGCATGAACATGCCGCTCGAGTAGAGCTTCATCGGCTGATCGATGAATTGCCCGATCGCGGCGAATTCCGCGATCGATTCGAATCGCTCGATGATGTCGGCGCGTTTCAGGCCGAGCACGACGCCGCCGATGATCGCGTTCTCGCGCCCGGTCAGCTCGGTGTCGAAGCCGGTGCCGAGCGAGAGCACGGGCGCCACGCGGCCATGCACTTCGACTTCGCCGTAGGTGGGCGTCGTGATTCCGCAGATGATCTGCAGCAGCGTGGACTTGCCCGCGCCGTTGCGCCCGATGATGCCGATGCTCTCGCCGCGCCGCGCCTCGAACGAGATGTCGCGCAGCACCCAGTAGTCCTTGTAGAACTTCCGGAACCGCCCGAAGACCATCTGTTTAAAGCGGTCGGCGTAGTGCGTGTAGAACTGATAGGACTTGCCGATGCCGGCGGCGCGGATCATCAGGTCAGACGACATCGACCAGGATGCTCCGGTAACGCATGAACACGGCGTGGCCCACCCAGAAGACGACGAGCGCCACGACCCAAGCCTGCACGTAAAGCGCGAAATCGGGCGAGTTGCCGATCAGTGCGAGGTTGCGCGTCATCTCGATGTAAATTGCGAGCGGATTGAAATAGGCGAACGAACGCATCGTCGGTGGCACGTCGGCAATACTGTAGAAGACCGGGCTGCCGAATATCATCAGCGGCATGATCGATGTGACGATATGCGCGACATCCTGAGTCAGCGATCCCAGCGCCGCGAAGAACCAGACGACGCCGAGCAGGAACAGGCAGTAGGGCACGATGACCAGCGGCACGAGCAGCGCCGTGGCCGGGATCGTGCCGGTCAACAACAGCTCGAACACGAGCAGGATGGTGAAGCTGATGCCGGCATAGATCAGCGCGCGGCAGAGCGCGATCCAGCCGAGCGTGTCGCTCGGAAAGATCGTTTTCTTGAGGAACCAGGCGTTCTCGCGCATCAGGTTCGGCGCGCGCGCGAACAGCTCGGTGAACAGGTTGAACGGAATCAGCGCCGCGAAGATGAACAGGGCGTAGTGTCCGACGCCCGCGTCCGCGGCCGACGACACCTTGAACGGCCCGGTGAAGACGATCGTGTAGGCGCCGAGCATCACGATCGGGCTGATGATGGCCCAGATCCATCCGAGCGCCGAGCCGCGAAAGCGCTGCGCGAATTCGCGCTGGACGATCACGCGGACGAGCTCGCGGTGGCGCCAGCCCGTCGTGAAGGGCAAGGCCAGCCAACCGAGTGGCGTGCCGCTTTTCTTGGCAGAGAGCATGATCGCCGTGCTGGTGCTCGCGCGGCTTAGATACGTCACGCGCCGCGGGCGATCAAGGGAGCGGCCGCGCGCCGTCCGCCGCTGCGAAGCTCGTTCTCGAAATACGCGATCGTGCGCTCGAGGCCCAGGCGCAGCGGGACGCCCGGAGCCCAGCCCAGCGCGCGCGCCGCGCGGGCGATGTCGGGCTGCCGGCGGCTCGGATCGTCGACCGGGCGTTCGGCGAAGGAAAGGCGGGAACGGCTCCCGGTCATCCCGACGATCGTTTCAGCCAGCGCGCGGATCGAGATCGCTTCGGGATTGCCGAGGTTGAGCGGCCCCGTTCCCGCGGTGTCGCTGGCCATGAACCGCAGCGCGCCTTCGACGAGGTCGTCGACGTAGCAGAACGACCGCGTCTGGCTGCCGTCGCCGTAGATCGTGATCGGCTCGCCGAGCAGCGCCTGCACGACGAAATTGGACACGACCCGCCCGTCGTCGGGCAGCATGCGCGGCCCGTAGGTGTTGAAGATGCGCGCGACGCGGATATCCACGCCGTGCTGGCGGTGGTAGTCGAAGAACAGCGTTTCGGCGCAGCGCTTGCCTTCATCGTAGCAGGCGCGCGGCCCGATCGGATTCACGCTGCCGCGGTAATCCTCGTTCTGCGGGTGCAGCTCGGGATCGCCGTACACTTCCGAGGTGGACGCCTGGAAGATGCGCGCCTTGGTGCGCTTCGCGAGGCCGAGCATGTTGATCGCGCCGTGCACCGAGGTTTTCGTCGTCTGCACCGGATCGTGCTGGTAGTGCATCGGCGAGGCCGGACAGGCGAGATTGAAGATCCAGTCGACCTCGACGTAGAGCGGGAACGTGACGTCGTGGCGCAGAACCTCGAAATAGGGATCGCCGATCAGGTGCGCGACGTTCTCCTTGCGCCCCGTGAAATAGTTGTCGGCGGAAATGACGAGATGTCCCTCGGCAAGCAAGCGCTCGCAGAGATGCGAGCCGATGAAGCCGGCGCCGCCCGTGACGAGGATGCGCCGCCGCGCGGCGGGACGCTTCTGTTCGACGGACACGCCGCTCACCAATAGGTCGGACGGCGGAAGGTGATCCAGCAGAAGTCGCGCCGGTATCCCTGCGCCCACAGCGCCACGCGCATCAAGACGTTCCTCCAGAACTGGCCGAGCATGTAGTCGCGGCGCACCTTGTTGCCGCGCAGGATGCGCATGCCGCGCCACACGCCGCAGAAGCGCATGACGACGACCGCGAAGAGCCGCTCGCCGAGCACTTCGCGGTAGCGCGCCGGATCGCGCGCGAGGCATTCGCCGATGTGCGAGCGCGGCGTGTGCTGCTTGGTGCGCTTGTCGCGCATCAGCGGCGCGAAGCCGCCGAGCACGAGGTTGTCGGCGAAATTGTTGGCGCCGTGGCGGCGGTAGGAGCCGAGCACCCGGTCGACGACCGCCGTGCCGCCAATCGCGTGCGCGAAATTGGCGAGGAAATCGTCGGCCGAGATTCGCATTTCGATGTCTTCGGCCATGATCAGCGAGAGCACGTCGCGCCGGAACATCATCGAGCTCGTCGTGCCCCAGATCCAGAATCCGCCCCAGTTGGCGTCGGCCGCGATGAGATCGGCCTCGAATCGCTGACCGAGCGGCGCGCAATCGATCGCGTGCCGCGTGACGAGGCGCTTCGGCAGCGCCATGAACGGATAGAACTGGCGGCGCGGATTGACCCCGAGCATGCGGCCTTCGGCGTCGACGAGCCATTGGTCCGACGTGGACAGGGCCGCATACACCGCCGTGCTGAGATGACAGGCGACGTTCGCGGCCGTGAAATCGTCGGCGAGCAGGTCGTCCGCGTCGAGGAAGACGACGAACTGCCCGCGCGACGCGGCGAAACCCTTGCGCATCGCGCCGTATTGGCCGGCGTTCGCGCCGCTTCGCAGGACGATCGTCTCGAAGCGCGGGGCCGAAGCCTCGATCGCGTCGAGCACGGCGCCGCTGCCATCGGTGGAGTTGTCGTCGACGACGATGCACTCGAGGTGCGGGTAGGCCTGCCGCTGCACCGAATCGAAACATTCGCGCAGATAGCGCGCGTAGTTGTGGTTGGTGATGACGACGCTGACCAGCGGGAGCCGGTCGGCCAGGGCTGTGGTGCTGGCGGTCATGAAAGCGGTGCGGCCCTGTTTTCGCTGCGCGCCGGCCGCGCGCGGGCCGGTCGCGCCATGTTGCCGCCGGCGCGCCGGGCGCGCAAGCGGCCGCCATTGCCGAGCGGCCCTCGCCCATTATGATCCGGCGCCGAACGCGACGAGCCGGATTGGCGGCAGACAGCAGCAATGTCGTTTCCCTACCACGACCGATTCTGGACCGAGACCGCCGATTTCGTCGCCGAACACATCGGGCCCGGCGAATCGGTGCTCGCCCCCGATATTTTCTGGTGGCGGTTCGAGCGGATCGCCCGCTATCGCAACACGGAGCTGCGTCCGGACGAACGGTATGATTGGGCGGTCCTGCACAAGGGCGAACTGGAGAAGATCGCGCGCGATTTCCTCTCCGCGCTGCCCGAGAGCATGCGGCCGGTGTTCGCCAACGACGTTTTCGTCGTCTGGACGCGGCGGCCGGGTCCCGCAAGCGTTGCCGCGGCCGACCCGCACCTCGCCGCCTATTTTTCGATGCTGGACCGGCCGCCGCCGGCGACGGCCGCGGCCGAGGCAGAGCGGCCGGCGTTTTCGGACGTGCTGCCCGATTGGGGATCGATCGTTCATTTCGGCGCGATGTCGCCGCGCGCCCTGCGCGAAGCGATGGACGCCTTCTTCCGCCACGGCGGCTATCGCTACGTCACGCCGCGCGACAAGGCCTTTTTCGACGAGACGGACCGTTGCGTGCGCACGCTCTTGCCGGCCGGGCCGGACGTGCGGATCCTTGATCTGGCCTGCGGCGACGGCCGCGTCGGCGAATTGGTGCCGGCCGGAAGCTGCCGCGCCCTTCTTGGCATCGACATCTCGGCGGACGCGCTCGCGATTGCGCGCCGCCGCTGGGCTGGGCGCCCAGAATTCCGGTTCGCGGCGATGGATGCGAGCCGCCTCGCTTTCGCCGACGGCGTTTTCGACGCCGTGACGCTGGTCGAAGCCAGCGAGCACGTGCACGACATCGGGCGCGTGCTCGACGAGGCCGCGCGCGTGCTGCGCGCCGGCGGCGTGCTGGTCGCGACGGCCGCCAACCGCGACAGCCTCAACCAGATCGTCGCGCGCAAGCTCGGCTACCCGCCGTTCATGACGAGCTACCAGCACGTGCGCGAGTTTACCGTGGGCGAGTTCGAAACGCTGCTGCGCGAACGCGGGTTTTCCGTGGCGCGATGCCTCGGCGTCATGCTCTACCCGTATTGGGGCATTCCCGGCATCGACACCGTGGTGCGGCGCATCACGGACGACGATCTCGAGCTCGTCGAAATCCTGCGCGACATGGGATCGCGGATCGACCCGCGCCACGCGTATGGTTTCGTCGTCCAGGCGACCAAGCTCGCGTAGAGCGGCCGGCGCCGTCCCGGCGTATTGCGCGACCGAGCGGTGGGCGTGTAAGTACGGAAGACGAGATCGCGCAGGCTTCGGTTCCGTGAGCGGTCTGGCGGCGCGGCCGGGGGCGCCACACCGATGCCGCACAAGATTCTTCAGGACCTCTCGGCGGCGATGCTCGGCACGTCGGGCATTCCCCACGACACGCGGCAGCTGTTCAAGGTTTTCTGCGGCATGCCGTCGGTCGAGGTCACCGGTCTCCTCGGCGAGATGGGACCTGGATTGACGAGCAAGCTTTCGTTGAGCCGGCCGGGCAGCGAACCGGATCACTTCACGCTCGCCAGCTTTTTCGCCGCCATCTCCGGCAATCGACCGACCGAGCCGCGCTTCGGCCGCCTCGGCGAGATATTCGATCTTTGGCTCAGCCGGTTGCGGCGCTTCGGCATGACCGGCGTTCCGAACGACCTCTACGCCGACGTCATCTGGCGGCTGTATTTCGCCAAGTCGCTGCCCGCCGCCGACCGCGCGACCGTTCTGACGCGGCAATTCAAGGCGACGAATCTGAACATCCAGATCATGCGCGACCGCCTCGCGCTGCCGCCGTTCTGCGCCGCCCGTTTGGATACGCGCGGCTACGACTTCCTGGTCACGTCCGATTCCCGCCCCATCACGGTTGCGGACGGGACGATCAAGCTGATGCGCTATTACGACCCCATCCCGATGCTCTTGCCCGACACGATGGGCCACATCGCGCCGGTGCGGCAGCACTACATGCTCACGAAGCGGTCGGCGCGCGACGGGTTTTTCGTCTGCATTTCGGGGGCGACCGAGCAGGAGCTGCTCAAGCTGTTCCCGCAGGCCGCGGGGAGAACGGCGACGATCCCCTGCACGCTTGGAGAATTCGCTCCCGCCGACACCGAAGGGCCGGCCTTGGCCGAAATCGCCCGCGCGCGCTTTTCCGGCGCTGCCCTGGGGCGCGATCCTCACCTTTCCGCGGACCTGCGCAAGATCCTGGCATCGGCGAATCTCACGCCGGAAACCCGCTACATCATGGGCCTCTCGACGCTCGAGCCGCGCAAGAATTTCGAGGGCCTGATCGACGCGTGGCTGCGCGTGCGGCACGAGCACGCGCCGGAGCTCAAGCTCGTCATCGTGGGGCGGCCGGGCTGGCGCTACGAGAAGATTCTGGACGCCATCCGCCCGCACGTCGGCGACGGCGGCCTGCTGCATCTGCAGGATCTGTCGGTGGCCGAGACCCGGGCGCTCTATGCGCGCGCGGCCTGCTTCGTCTCGCCGTCTTTCGCGGAGGGCTTCGGCTATCCGCCGCTGGAGGCACTGCAGTGCGGGACCCCGCCCGTGCTTTCCGACATTCCCGCGCATCGCTGGGTTTGCGGCGAGGCCGCGCTCTATTGCGATCCCTACGACGTAAACGACATCGCCGACAAAATTCGCCACCTCGTCGTCGACGCGAGCGGCCCGGCCACGCGCGCCGCGCTTCTGCGCGCCGCGCCGGCGGTGCTGAAACGCTATTCCGCCGATACGATCGCGGGCCAGTGGGACGAGCTGTTCGGCCGCCTCAAGAAGGGCGAACGTCTTCGGCCCGCGGCATAGGTTGCGCGGGCCCGGCCGAGAGAATCGGGCGTTCAGTTGCAGATCCGGACGGCCTGCATCGTACGCTTGCAATTCGATCTTTCGATCTTCAAATGATAGTCACCACACCGGACGATTTCCCGAGACTGACGCGGCCAGCCGAAGGGACAGATGCAAGCAGGCATGCGAGATGAAGACGCGGCGCGGCGGCGGGCACACCGCGTGCGCCTCTTGTCCGAGCAGATCGCGCAATCCCGGCAGGGGAACGCCGCGGCCGCGATCGCGGACGGGCTCGATCCGCTGCGCGGAGCCCAGTGGATGGCCGCCGATTTCTACGCGCGCATCTACGCCGACCCCGACTGGCGGGCGTTTCCGTGGTGGCGCCGCATCCTGAACGCGATCGGGCTGCGGCCCTTTCTCGCGCTGGAGCGGCAGTTTTTCGTCAAGCCGCGGATGATTTTCGACCACCTGTTGGCAAGCCAGCAGCAGTCCACGAATACCATCGTTGCGCTCAAGAGCCTCCTCGACGAGAAGGCCGAGCGCATCGCCGGCCTCACCGAACGCATCGTGGCGCTGGAAGCAATGCTCGCCGCCGCCCGGCCGGCGCCGCCGCCAGCCGGCGGCGCGTCCCAGGCCCGCGCAACCAGTACTCTCATGCGCGGGCGCACGTGCCCTTCGCGCGCGGCGGCGCCGAAGCGCTTGCCGACGCCCTGGTCGCCGCGCTGCGCGCGGCCGGCCACGAGGCCGAACTGGTGGCGATTCCGTTTCAGTGGCATCCTCCCAAACGCATCCTCGACCACATGCTGGCGGCAAAGCTCCTCGATCTCCGCTGCGCGATGGGCGCACCGGCGGATCGCGTGGTGGCGCTCAGCTTTCCCACCTATTTCGCGGCCGCGCCGCGCAAGACGCTGTGGCTCCTGCACCTGCATCGCGCCGCTTACGATCTCTGGGAACACGAGTTCGGAAGCCTGGCCGCCTGGCCGGACGGCGCCGCCGTCCGCGCCGCGATCGTGGCCGCGGACCGCCGCGAGCTCGCGGCCATCGAGCCTCGCTTCACGATTTCGCGCCGCGTTGCCGGCCGGGTGCGCAAATTCCTCGATCTCGAGGCGGATGCGCTCTATCCGCCCGTCCCGGACGCGGAGCGCTATCGCTGCGAGGCCGACGAGCCGTACCTGTTCTTTCCGAGCCGTGTTTCGTCGCTGAAGCGGCAGACGCTGGCCGTGCAGGCGATGAGGCGCGCCGGCGCGAAGATCAAGCTCGTGCTCGCCGGCCCCACGGAGACGCTCGGGCAGCGGGACGAGCTGATGGCGGCCATTGCCGCGGCCGGCGGCGAGGAACGCGTCTCCTATCTGGGCAACGTCAGCGACGAGAAGAAGCGCGAGCTCTACGCGCGCTGCCGCGCGGTCGTATATCCGCCCTACGACGAGGACTACGGCTACGTCACGCTCGAGGCGATGCACGCGTCGAAACCGGTCATCACCTGCGGCGATTCGGGCGGACCGCTCGAATTCGTCGTGCCCGGCGAAACCGGCCTGGTCGCGACGCCCGACGCGGACGGTCTCGGGGCGGCGATCGCGCGGATCGCCGAGCGGCCCGACGAGGCGCGCCGCCTCGGCGCGGCCGGCCGCGCGCGGCTCGATGCGCTCGGCATCAACTGGCCGGACACGATCGAGCGGCTCCTGGCCTGAACGATGCGCCTCCACTGGTTCTCGCCGCTGCCGCCGGACCGCTCCGAGATCGCGCGCTACGCCACGACGATCGTCGAGGCGCTCGCGCGGGAGGCCGAGGTTACGGTTTGGACCGACGGGCACCGGAGCGATGTCCACGCTCCCCGCGGCGCCGCGATTCGCGCCTATCCGCCGCGCGCGTCGGCGTCCGATGTTTTCGCCGAGAGCGATTGCGCATTCTTCAACATCGGCAACCACGCCAAATTCCACGCCTGGATCTGGAACGCCGCCCAGAGCATCCCCGGCGTCGCGATCGTGCACGATCCCGCGCTGCAGGACCTTTTCATCGCCGTTTCCGGCTCGGCGGCGGGCTATACGGCGCTGATGCGGCGAACCTATGGGCATGCCGGCGAGGCGGCCGCCCGCCGCGTGCTGCGCGGCGAAGCTTCGCCGCTCGACCTTTCCCGCGCCTATCCGCTGACCGATGCCGCTTTCCGGAACGCGCTGGCCGGCGTCGTCCATTGGCCTGGCGCGCTGCGCGCCGCGCCCGTTCCGGTGCGCTGCCTGCCGCTGCCTTACGCCACGCGCACGCATCCGCCACGGAACCGGACCATCGGCAAAAGCACGCCGGCGCGCCTGATGATGATGGGCCACCTGGGGCCAAACCGGCGCCTCGTTCCGGTGCTCGACGCGCTCGCGGCCTTTCCGCGGCGGGACAGAATTCGATTCGACATCTACGGGTCGGCCGGCGGCCTCGATATCGGTGCGCTCGCCGCCGAGCGCGGACTCGCTTCGCAGGTGACGCATCATGGCTATGTGCCCACGGAGCGGCTGGACGCGGCCCTGCAGGATGCGGACTTGCTCATCAATCTGCGCGCCCCGACGATGGGCGAGGTTTCGGCGACGCAGCTGCGGGCCTGGGACCACGCCCTGCCGACGCTGGTTTCGCGCACGGGCTGGTACGCGACGATTCCGCCGGAAGCCGCGGGCTTCGTGCGCGCCGATCCGCCCGAGGCGGAGCGCGCGGACATACAGCGGCACCTCGCCGCGCTGCTCGACGATCCTGCATCCTATGTTGCGATGGGCCGGGCAGGCCGGCAGCTTCTCGTCGAGCGGCACGCGGTCGGCCCTTACGTCGCGGGCCTGCTCGAACTCGCGCGCGCGGCACCGCAGCTTGCCGCCGAGTGGGCGCAGAATTACCTCGCCGACCGCGTCGGCGCCCTGACGGTCGGGTGGCCGGAAAACGAAAGCATGGCCACGGCCGCGGCGGAACGCATTTTCGACCTGTTCGAGCGGTAGGCGCGGGCCGCGCCGGCCGGCTCCGTTCGCCGCAAACGCCGCGCGCCGCGGCGGCCGCGCCCGGCCGTTTCAGCCGCGGCGGAGATAGAGATCCGACATCCGGGCAGTCAGCAGCCGATCGTCGCCATCGGCCGCCACGTGTTCGAAACCCCCTTCGGTGTTCACGATCGCTATCGCGAAGCCTTCGCGGCGAAACCAGGCGAGCAAGTCCCGCGCCTGCCCGGCGTAACGCTCCGGCGAAAATTCCATGACGATCTGCAAGTCGCGGTTCGCCGCCAGCACGCGCCGCGCGCCCGCGAGGATCACGGGCTCCGCGCCTTCGGCGTCGATCTTGATGAAATCCAGGCGCGGATCGTCCGCAAGCACGTCGTCGAGCCGGGCGGTTTCCACCTCGATGCCCCTGATCTCGTCGTGATAGGCCGCCGCGCCGCCCGTGTTTTCCTCGAACGATGCGCCTCCGGCATGCCGCCGCCAGACGTTGAGCACGCTGGTGCCCGGCGCCGACGCGAGAGCGATGCGGTGGCAGGTCGAGCTTGCCCGGAAGCCGTTGATCTCCATGCTGCGGAACAGCAGATCGAAAACGGGCGGATTCGGCTCGAAACAGTGGGTCCAGCCTCCGGTGCCGACGATCCGCGCCATCAGCGTGGCGTAGTACCCGAAATTGGCGCCGATGTCGGCAACGCGCATGCCGGGCTTGACGATGGTCTTGACCGCAGCCGTGACCCACTTCTCCCACGCCCCGTCGAGCAGAAGATGCGGCGCGAGACTCAGGTCGTCGGTATCGACGTAGAGCTTCAGCCCATCGACGGTCGTCAGGAGCGCGGTGTGATTGCCGAGATAGACGGGCGCGCTTCTGCCGGCCAGCGGCGGGTTCGGGCGCGCCGCCGGCTCCAGCGCCGCCGCCGCGAGTTCGTCGTAGAACCGCACCATGTAACGGGGATCGGCTAGACGCGTGCCGGTTCGGGCGAATACCACGAAGACGGGGTCGGCGTAGACAGGCCGCATCGCGAGAAGCGCCGTGCAAAGCAGGTCGCGGGGAACTTCGTCCATGCGTCCCAGGTGCACGACCATGCAGCCGATCTCGGCGGGTGCCTTCGCGCGCGCTTCGGCGTATCCGATGCAGTTCGCGAACCCCGCCAATTCGCGCGGCCCCACGACCGCGCCCGCGAATGGGCCCGCATTCGCGACGGCTGCGGCGGCCGCGCGCCATGATGCGGCGGACGGTGCGGCCGAACGCGGCTTTCGCCGGACGCTGGAGATCCATCGAAATGCCAAGTTGGTCTCCAAGGCAAAACTGGCGGGGAATGGCGGCATCGTCGTAGGCTCGCGCTGAAACCCGCCGCCCCGGCGGTGCCAAGCTAGTGAGGCCGGTCATCCCCCGCAATACGCCGCGCCGCGGCGCATGTGGCGCGGGTCGTGCGCCGCGCCGGAGCGTATTCGAGGATTCCGCCGCGCATGCGTGTCGCGCTGCTCAATTGCTATCTCCAGGGCGGCCTTACGGAAAACGCCGAGGTGGAGTCGTCGGCACGCTTCGTCGAAGCGGCGCAGCGCCTCGGCATCGAGGCGCGAATTTTCGCGCGCAGCGAAGACATTGCCGACTTCGCGCCCGATTTCGTGCTTTCGCTGTCC
>CAZUYG010000033.1:0-11699 GCA_964624265.1 uncultured Candidatus Odyssella sp. | reverse complement strand
CGCCACTGGGCCTGCGGCGGCGCGCCCCTGCCCCTCGAACTGATCCGCCGCTTCGCCGCACGCGGCATCAAGGTGTGCAACGGCATGGGCATGACCGAAACCGGGCCCACCGTGTTCCTGATGGATACCGGGCACGCCGAGGCCAAGATCGGTTCCGTCGGCAAGCCGCAAATCCTCTCCGAGGTTCGCGTCGTCGATGCCGAGGGCCGCGATCGCGGCGCCGGCGAGGCCGGCGAATTGCTGATCCGCGGCCCGAACGTGACGCCGGGCTACTGGAACAACGAGGCCGCCACCCGCGCGGCGTTCCTGCCCGGCGGGTGGCTCAAGACCGGCGACGTCGCGCAGCGCGACGCCGACGGCTACTACTTCATCGTCGATCGCATCAAGGACATGTTCATCTCGGGCGGCGAGAACGTCTATCCCGCCGAGGTCGAGCGCGCGATCTATACCCACCCGGCGGTGCTCGAGGTCGCCGTGGTCGGCGTGCCCGATGCGAAATGGGGCGAGGTCGGCGCCGCCTACGTGCTCCCCAAGCCGGGCGCGGCGCTTGCCGGCGAAGATCTCCGTGCCTTCTGCCGCGGCGTTCTGGCCGCCTACAAGGTTCCGAAATACGTCGAAATCGTCGCCGACTACCCGCGCACGGCCGCCGGCAAGATTCAGAAGCACGTGTTGCGCAAGGGCTTCGCCGGCGCGAAGCAGGGATAGGTCTCCCGCACGGGCCGTATGGGACTCGGACCCATTCGCCTTCAGGGGAGACGCACGTGAAACGCATCGCAACGTTCGCGGCCCTTGCCGCGGCCGGACTGCTCGCCGGCTGCAGCTACAACGCCGAAAGCAGCTTTCTCGGTTATCGCTCGAGCATTTCCTACAGCACGCCGGGCGCCGCACCGCCGCCGGGTCCGGGCGCGGCGGCCTCGTGCTACCGGGGCGGCTTCTACAATCGGTATGGAAATTGGGTGCCGGGCCGTTACGTCTGCTGACGCCGGCGCCCCGGCGCCGGAAATGAAAAAGGCGCGCCCTTGCAGGCGCGCCTTTTTCGTCGCCCACCCCTCGCAATCGGTCAGATGTTCCAGCGGCGCACCGGCCCGGTGTCCACGTGGATGAAGTTCGATTTGCGGCTGTACATGCCGACGCCGCCGCGATGCAGCGAGATCGCGCCGAGCGCGAGCTGGCGCAGATCGCGCCCCTGCAGACGCACGTCGGCGGCCCAGCCGCGCAGATGGAACGAGTTCTTCGCGACCGCGCGGCTGCGGGCCGCAAGCATCGCGTTCGTCGAGGGCGAGCGATAGCCCGAGATCAGCGTGAACGGATTCGAGCTGTCCATCAGCCGATGCAGATCGAAGAGCAGATCGTAGAGCCTCGGGTCCATCTGGACCACGGTATTGTCGCGCGAGTCGCGCATCAGCCGGTCGAGCGCGTGCAACGCGTCTTCGACGTAACGGCCGTTCTCGTAATATGTGAGTTTCAGTTTCTCGCCGGTCCACGCGCTCTCGAATGCGAGCCACCGCGCGCCGTCTCTCCGGCGCGGCGTCGCTGCCGACGCCGCCCCCGCCGTCATCATCGCCGCGCCCGCGGCCCCCGCCCCGATCAACAGCCCCCGGCGGCTGACCTGCCGCGGGCCCATCGCGTCCCAATTCATCACTGCCCCACGTCAATTAAAAATCGCTGCGGCCGCGTCCCCTGGCCGCAACGTTTAACGATGATACAGGCGCAATCCCTTGTGGCAAGAAAAAATCCGCGCTTGCCATTATGGGAAGGCATGCCGTCGCTACGAAAAATTCAGCGCGATTCCTCAGTGAGCATTGACGATCGCAGGCCTCATCTTGCGCGCACTGCCGCGCGATAAGCGGCGATGACGTGCGCGTCGCGATGATAGGCGTCGCGGCGAAAATGCACCGTGCCGTCTCGCTCCGCCCAGCCCGTCAGGTAAGTGACATGCACCGGAATCGGCCGCTGCAGCGGCACGACCCGCAGCGTGCGGGTCGCGATCACTGCGTTGATGCGCGCTTCTGTCCAGCCTTCCTGCCCGCCGAGCAGCAGCAATGCGAATTTCATCGGATCGTCGACGCGCATGCAGCCGTGGCTGAAGAAACGCGCATCCCGATCGAATAGACGCTTCGTCGGCGTGTCGTGGAGATAGACGTTGTGCGGGTTCGGCAACCGGAACAGCAGCGATCCCAGCGCATTGTTCGCCCCGGGGAACTGGCGGATGTAGTACGGAAAGTTTCCGCGCCCCAGCGCGGACCAGTCGACGCCGTGCGGGTTGACGGCGCTGGCATTGTCGCCGCTCCGCGTCAGCAGCACGTATCCGTTGGCCGCGAGATAGCCGGGATTGCGCCGGATGATCGGCAGCATTTCGTTGACGGCGATGCTGCGCGGCACGTTCCAGTACGGATTGATCTCGATCTGCGTCATCGTCGCGCTGAAGACCGGCGTCTGCTGGTAGGGCTGGCCGACGATGACCCGCGCGACATGGATCGTATGGTCGTTCTCGACGACCTTGAGATCGTTGTCGGCGATATTGATGTAGACGTAGCGCGGACCGAGGTGACCGGCGAGCCAGCGGCGGCGCTCGAGATTGATGAGCAGCTGCTCGATACGTGCCGCGACGGGCACGTTCATCGCCGCGACGGTGTCGGCCCCCGCATTGCCGTCCTCGGCGAGGCCATGGCGATGCTGGAACGCCTTCACGGCGGCGGCGAGCGCTTCGTCATAGACGTCGGCATCGCCAGGCACGCGCAGATCGCCGGTCACGCGCAGACGGCGCCTGATCTCGGCGACGCGCGGGCCGCGCATGCCGGGCTTCAGCGACGGCCCCGCGGCAACGCGGCCCCAACCGCCGTTGCGTTCGATTTCGCGATAGCGCGCGATCGCGGATTTCAGCGCATCGTACCGCCGCGTATCGGGCGGCAAGGCGGCGAGAAATTTGCCGGCATCCGGCGCTGACGCAATGCCGTCGAGCAATTGCGCGGGCGGCGTGCGCCTGGCGTCGCGGAACATGCGCCCGACCTGGCGCGCGTTGTCGATGACGCCCGACGAGATGTCGGCGGCATAAGCGAGATAGGCGCGGGTCAAAGCCAGTTCGGCTTCCGCCTGCGCCGGCCCCGCGGCCGTCCGCAACCGCTCTTCGAGCTGCGGCATGCCGTAGAGCGCCGGATTGAGGCCGTGCTCTTGCGCACGCGCAAGCGCATCCAGCAGTGCGGCCGCGAGGCGCGACGGCCGCGAGTCCGAATACCAAAGCGGCTTGTAGGCGCGGCGTTCATAAAACGTGCGGATGGCCTCCGCCGGCGCTGCGGCGGTGCCTCGCGCCAAATTCTGCTGCAACGTTTCCGGCGACAGGGCCGCCGCGCCGGCCGCGAAACCCGCGCCGGCCAGGGCGAGACATCCCGCCAGTGCCCATCGCAACAACATACGCGCCATCCGCCGTTCCGCTACCGGCATGCAAAAGCCGGCGGCCGCGAGGCCGCCGGCTTCATTGCAATCACGGTGCAGACGGTTCCGCCTTGCGCCAGATCAACCGGCGCACGGCGGTCTAGCGCGCGCCGGCGTAGGCCACCTTGTTCATCGCGACGCGCAACGTAGCGTCGCGCTTGTAGCCGTCCTTGCGGAAGTGAACCGTGCCGTCCTGCTCGGCCCATGCCGTCAGGTAGGTGATGTGGACCTGGATCGGGTTTTTCAGGTTGACCCGCGTCTGCTCCTTCGTATCCACCACCTTGGCGATCTTCTCCTTCGTCCATTGACCGTTGTCCTGGTCCTTCAGCAGGAAGATCGCGAGGCCCCACGGATTCTGGACGCGCACGCAGCCGTGGCTGAAGTACCGATCCTCGAGATTGAAGATCGACCGGATCGGCGTGTCATGGATGAACACGTTGTGCGCGTTCGGAAACATGAACATCGTCGTTCCGAGCGCGTTGCGCGGGCCGGGCTTCTGGCGGATCTGGAACGGGAAGTTCCCAGGCCCGTAACGCGACCAGTCGACCGAGGCCGGGTCGATCGCGCTGTTGTTGTCGCCCATCCGCGTCAGCAGCAGGTAGTCGTTCGACTGCAGGTATCCGGGCACCTTCTTGATGACCGGGAGCAGCTCCTGGGTCGCGATGCTGTAGGGCACGTTCCAGTAGGGATTCAGCTCGATGTATTGCATCGTCGCGCTGAACACCGGCGTCTCGTGATAGGGGCGGCCGACCACGACCCGCGACGTGTAGACGGTGTGGCCTTTCTCGACGATCTTCAGGTCGTGATCGGCGATGTTGACGTAGATGTAGCGGTCGCCGAGATAGCCGGCGAGCCAGCGACGCCGCTCGATATTGATCACCAGCTGCTCGACGCGCTCCTTCGCCGAAACGTTCATCTCGGCGATGGTGCCGGCCCCGATGTTGCCGTCGTCGACGAGCCCGTGCCGAATCTGGAATTTCTTGACCGCGAGCAGCAGTGCGCCGTCGAAGGTGTCCGCATCGCCCTCGATCTTCGCCAGCTCGCCGGTTACCAGCAGGCGGCGTTTCACCTGGGCGACGCGCGGATTCTTCATGCCGATCTTGAGGGTGGGACCGGCGTCGACGCGCGGCCAGCCGCCCTTTTTCTCGTACTCGCGGTATTTGGCGAGCGCTTCCTGCACCTGCTTGTAGCGGCGCAGGTCCGGCGGGAGCTCGTCGAGAAATTTCGCCATGTCCGGCGCGGCTGCCGCGCCGTCGAGCAGCTTCTTCGTCTCCGGCCGCTTGGCGTCGCGGAAGGTGCCGCCGACCCGGCGCGGATTCGACACGGTGCCGGAGATGATGTCGCCGGCGTAGCCGAGGAAGGCGACCGTCAGCTCGATTTCGAGATCCTCGCGCTCCTTGGCATTGGCCTTGGCGGCGCGTTCACCCAGTTTCGGCATCCCGTAGGTCGCGGGGCCGATCCCGTGCTCATCGGATTTCGCGAGCGCCGCCAGCAAGGCCTTGCCCTGCGGGGAGAGGCCGCTGCCGTCGAACCACAGCGGCTTGAACTCGCGCTTCGCGTAGAAGTCCTTGATCGCGTCGTTGAGCGCGCGCTCGCCGGCCGTGTGCTTGGCATCGCGCTGGGCCTGGGCCTTGGGCTCGAACTTGTCCTTGAGGTTGCCCTCCTGTGCCCGGACGGGCAGCGCGAGAGCGAGGGCGGCGGTAACGGAAAACGCGGCCGCCCAGTAGAGCGGCCGGAGGGGAGCTTGCTGGAGCATGTTCCTTCGGTTTTCTGTGAATCCGGCGGTCGAACGTCGGGTATGCCACCAATATACGAAACTACTTCGTGAATTTCACCCTAATATGAATGACTAGTCTTTCAGGGTGAAGTGTAGGCGGTTTTCACCGTCGTATAGAACTCGACCGCGTATCGCCCCTGCTCGCGCGAGCCGTAGCTCGATCCCTTACGCCCGCCGAACGGCACGTGGTAGTCGACGCCCGCCGTCGGCAGATTAACCATCACCATGCCCGCTTCGGCGTTGCGCTTGAAATGGCTCGCGAATTTGAGCGAGGTCGTGCAGATTCCGGAGGACAGGCCGAACTCGGTGTCGTTGGCGACGGCCAGGGCTTCGTCGTAATCCTTCACGCGGATCACGCTGGCGACCGGGCCGAACACTTCCTCCCTGTTGATCCGCATCGTGTTTTCGGTTTCCGTAATCAGGGCCGGCTCGAGATAATATCCCTTGTGTTTCCGCTCCAGCAGCCGGCCGCCGAAGGCGAGCTTGCCGCCTTCCTGCTGCCCGAGTTCGATGTAGCGCATGTCCTGGTCGAGCTGCGACTGGTCGACGACCGGGCCGATATCGGTGCCGGCCGCGAGCGCGTCGTCGATCTTGAGCTTGCCGAGCGCCTCGACCATCGCCTTCACGAAACGGTCGTGGATGCCCGCCGTCACGATCAGGCGCGAGGAGGCCGTGCAGCGCTGGCCGGTCGAGTAGTAGCCGCCCTGCACCGCGCAGTTCACCGCCACGCCGAGATCGGCGTCGTCGAGCACGACCAGCGGGTTCTTGCCGCCCATCTCGAGCTGCACCTTGGCGAGCCGCGCGGCCGCGCGCGCAGCCACGTGCCGGCCAGTCGAGGCCGAGCCGGTGAACGAGATCGCGCCGACGTCCGGGTGATTGATCAGCGTTTCGCCGACGACCGACCCGCGGCCCATGACGAGATTGAACACGCCTTTGGGGATGCCGGATTTGGCGATGATGTCGGCCAGCGCCCAGGCGCAGCCCGGCACGAGATCGGCCGGCTTGAAGACGACGCAATTGCCGTAGGCCAGAGCCGGCGCGATTTTCCAAGCGGGAATCGCGATCGGGAAATTCCACGGCGTGATGATGCCGACGACGCCGACCGGCTCGCGCGTGATCTCGACGAAGACATTGGGCCGGACGGACTCGACGCGCTCGCCGGGCGTGCGCAGCGTCTCGCCGGCCATGAACTTGAAGATGGCGCCGGCGCGCGCCGCCTCGCCGATGCCTTCGGGCTTGGTCTTGCCCTCCTCGCGCGCGAGCAGCGTTCCCAGCTCCTCCTTGCGTGCGAGAATCGCGTTGCCGACCGCGTCGAGGATATCGAAGCGCTGCTGCGGCGTGCTGCGCGCCCAGGCCGGGGACGCGGCCTTCGCAGCCGCGATGGCCGACTCGGCCTGGTGCTTGTCGGCCTTGGCGTAGTGGCCGATCACGTCGTCGACGTTCGACGGATTGACGTTCGGGCCGGCATCGCCGGTCTTGATCCACTCGCCCGCGATATAGTTGCCGTGGTCGGTCATCGTTTCCTCCCGTGCCTGGCGGAGAGATAGAGCGGCCCCCCGAGCACACGCAAGCCCCGGCTCGCCCCGCCTCTTCCCGCCCGTTTGCTTGCCGCTCCGATTTCGCTTAGATGCGCGGCGTCAGCGGCGAGGCAAAGATGAACGTCCAGAAGCCCGGCACCAATCTGCGCACCGGGGGACAGGTGCTGATCGACCAGCTCCGCGTGCACGGCGTCGATCTCGCCGTCTGCGTGCCGGGCGAGAGCTACCTTGCCGCGCTCGACGCGCTGCACGACGCGCCGGAAATTCAGCTTGTCGTCTGCCGCCAGGAAGGCGGCGCCGCGATGATGGCCGATGCCTATGGCAAGCTCACCGGCCGGCCCGGCATCTGCTTCGTCACGCGCGGGCCCGGCGCCACCAATGCCAGCGCCGGCCTGCACATCGCGTTCCAGGATTCGACGCCGGTCATCCTGTTCATCGGCCAGGTCGGCCGCGATATGCGCGACCGCGAGGCCTTCCAGGAAATCGATTTCCGCCGCATGTTCGGCCAGATGGCCAAGTGGGTGGCCGAGATCGACGACGCCGCGCGCATTCCCGAATACGTGGCGCGCGCCTTTGCGACGGCGACGCAGGGGCGGCCCGGCCCGGTCGTTCTGTCGCTGCCCGAGGATATGTTGACCGACCGCGTCGCCTGCGCCGATGCGCGGCGCTACCGGCCGGTGCAGCCGGCGCCGCCGCCCGAGGCGCTGGCCGAGCTGGCCGAGCGGCTGGCAAAGGCGCAACGCCCGCTCGCGATCGTCGGCGGCGGTGACTGGGATGCGCCGGCGGTCGAGAACTTCCAGCGCTTCGCGGCGGCCTGGGACCTGCCGGTCGGCACCTCTTTCCGCTGCCAGAGCCATTTCGACAACACGCACGACCAGTTCGTCGGCGATGTCGGCATCGGCCTCATCCCCAGGCTCGCCGAGCGCGTCAAGACCTGCGACCTGCTGCTCGTGGCCGGCGCGCGCCTCGGCGAGATGACGACCAGCGGCTACACGCTCGTCGATATTCCCGTGCCGAAACAGGCGCTCGTGCACGTCTATCCCGATCCCGAGGAGCTCGGGCAGGTCTATCAGGCCGCGCTACCGATCAACGCCGGCATGAAGACCTTCGCCGCTGCCGCCGCGCAGATGAAGCCGAAAGGCGCGGTCGCCTGGGGCGCGTGGCGCAAGGAGGCGCGCGCCGACTATCTCGACTGGATCAAGCCGCTGCCCAATCCGGGCAAGGTGCAGATGGCCGAGATCATGGTCTGGCTGCGCGAACGGCTGCCGGCCGATGCGTTCATCGTCAACGGCGCCGGCAACTACTCGGGCTGGATCCACAAATACTATCAGTTCCGCCGATACCGTACGCAGGTGGGCCCGACATCGGGCTCGATGGGTTACGGCACGCCGGCCGCGATCGCCGTAAAGCTCATGCATCCCGAGCGCCCCGTCGTGAACCTTGCCGGCGACGGATGCTTCCTGATGCATGGACAGGAGCTCGCGACCGCGGCGCTCTACAACGTGCCGGTCGTCAACATCGTCGTGAACAACGGCATTTTCGGCACGATCCGCATGCACCAGGAACGCGAATATCCGAAGCGCGTGATCGCGACGCAGCTCAAGAACCCGGATTTCGCCGCCCTGGCCCGCGCCTACGGCCTGCACGCCGAGACCGTGACCGAGACCGCGCAGTTCGCGCCCGCGTTCGAGCGCTGCCTCGCCGCCGGCAAGCCGGCGCTGATCGATCTCGTGATCGATCCGGAAGCGATCACGACGCGCACCACCATCACCAAGATCCGCGAGGCGGCGATCGCCGCCGGCCGCTGATGACAGAGGGAGAAGAACGATGATCGTCGAAGAACGAATCTACACGGTGAAGATTGCCGGCGCGGCCGAGTGGTTCAAGGCGTACGAGGCGGAGGGGATGAAGATCCAGCTCGGCCATCTCGGCAACATGGTCGGCTACTACACGACCGAGGTGGGCGACCTGAACCTCATCGTCCACATGTGGGCCTACGAGACATTCGAGGATCGCCTGAAGCGCCGGGCCGCGCTCGGCGCCGATCCGGCGTGGCGCGCCTATCTCGGCAAGGTCGCGCATCTGCTGCTGAACCAGCAGAACCGCATCATGAACCCGGCGCCGTTCTTTGCGCCGCGGCTCAAGGTCATGCTGGACGCAGCGCGAAAGATGTAGCGCGCCCGCGAAAGAAGGCGGCCTCAGGCCGCCTTCTTCCTTGCCTTGCGCAGCACGTTCCACACGCGGTGCGGGCTCGCCGGCATGTCGATCCACGCAATGCCGAGCGGCGCGAGCGCGTCGAGAATCGCGCTCTGCACGCACGGCATCGCGCCGACCGTACCCGCCTCGCCCGCCCCCTTGATGCCGAGCGGATTCGTCGGCGTCGGCACCGCGTGCGTTTCGACCGCGAAGTTCGGTACGTCGTCGGCCCGCGGCAGCGCGTAGTCCATCAGCGAGCCGGTGAGGACCTGCCCCGATTCGGGATCGAACTGCATGTTCTCGAGCAGGATCTGGCCGAGGCCCTGCACGACGCCGCCGTGGATCTGGCCCTTCAGCAGCAGCGGGTTCATCACGGTGCCGACGTCGTCGACGATCGTGTAGCGGTCGACGCGGATCACGCCGGTGTCGGGGTCGATCTCGACCTCGCAGACATGGCAGCCGTTCGGAAAGGTGGGCGCCGGCGGCGTGAAGCCCGCCGTCGCCCCGAGCCCAGCTTCCATTCCCGGCGGCAGCATGCGCGGCGCATAAGCGAGCTTCGCCACCTCTTTCCATGCCACCGCCTTGTCGGTCCCCGCGACGGCGAAGCGGCCGTTCTTGAACTCGATGTCGTCGGGCGCCGCCTCGAGGCGGTGCGCGGCGATCTGCTTCGCCTTCTCGATGATACGCTCGGAGGCGAGCTTGATGACGGCACCGCCGAGGCCCGACGAACGCGAGCCGAAGGTTCCGTGCCCGTGCGCGACGATGTCGCTATCGCCCTGGACGATGCGGATGTCTTCGAACTCGAGGCCCAGCTTGTCGGCGAGCAACTGGCGGAACACCGTCTCGTGCCCCTGCCCGTGCGAGTGCGTGCCGATCAGCAGCGTGGCGCTGCCGCTGGCCTCGACTCTGAGCTCGCACGCTTCGTCGAAGCCGCCGGCCGATTGCTCGATCGTGTAGGAGATGCCGAGACCGCGCAGCTTGCCGCGCTTCTCCGACTCGCGCTTGCGCGCCGCGAAGCCTTTCCAGTCGGCGTTGGACAGCGTCTTGTTCAGCACCGTTTCGAACTCGCCCGAATCGTAGACATAGGTGAGCGGCGTCTTCCACGGATACTTGCCCGGCGGAATCAGGTTCTTGCGGCGCAGTTCGATGCGGTCCATGCCGAGCTTGCGCGCGGCCAGGTCGATCGCGATCTCGATGCAGAAGCTCGCTTCGGGGCGGCCCGCGCCGCGATAGGGTCCGATCGTCGGCGTGTTCGTGACGGTGCCCAGCACTTCCGTGAAAATCGCCGGGGTGCGATAGACGCCGGCCAGGCCGCCGGCGTTCGCGAAGCTCGGCCACGGGCCGAACACCGACATGTAGGCGCCGACCGTCGCGATCGTCTTGACCCGGAGCCCGAGGAAGGTGCCTTCGGCGTCGAGCGCGAGCTCGACCTTGTTCCAGGTGTCGCGGCCCTGATCGTCGGCGAGGAAAGCCTCGCCGCGCTCCTGGTTCCACTTCACCGGCCGGCCGAGCTTTTTCGAGGCCCACAGCACCAGCGCCATTTCGGGATAGGAGTTGCTGCGCCCGCCGAAGCCGCCGCCCATGTCGGGGCTGATCACGCGCAGCTTGTTGTCGGGTATCTTGAGGATGTTCTGCGTGATGAAATTGCGCGTGTCGTGCGCGCCCTGCGTGCCCGAGATCAGCGTATAGCGGTCTTCGAAGGCGTCGTAGACGCCGAGCGCCGCGCGCGGTTCCATCCAGTGCTGCGAGACGCGCGTGTTGCGCCATTCGTAAGCGACGGTGTGCGCGGCCTTGGCGAAAGCGGCATCGGTCGCGGCGGCGTCGCCGAGGCGCTGCACATAGGCGACGTTGTCCGGGCACTCGGCCCACACCTTCGGCGCGCCCGGCTTCGCCGCGGCGGCGGGATCGGTGACCGAGGGCAGCTCTTCGTAGTCGATCTCGATCGCCTCCGCGGCGTCCTTCGCCTGGTTGACCGTCTCGGCCACGACCATCGCCACGATGTCGCCGACATGCTTCGCCGTGTGCTCGACGATCGCCTTGCGCGGCGGGTGGAACACCGGCGAGCCGTCCAGGCGCTTCAGCGGAAACATCTCGACGACGCGGCACGGCAGATTGCCGAGATCGGCCGCATCCTTGCCGGTATAGACCGCGAGCACGCCCGGCATTTTGAGCGCCGGCTTCACGTCGATCGAGCGGATGCGCGCATGGGCGTGCGGCGAACGCAGGAAATAGGCACGCGCCATGTTCGGCGCGGCGTGATCGTCGGTGTAGCGCCCGCCGCCCGTGATCAGCCGCGGATCTTCCCACCGGGGAATCGCCTGCCCCATGCCGAATTTCATCGTCTCTTCTCCTCCGTGAGCGGCGGCACCTTAGCGGCGCTTCGCCGCAAGCGCGAGAGGCCCCGAACTGGCGGCGTGTCAACGCCGCTATGCGCGTCCCAAATCCTGCCCGTCGAGAAAAATGAGAACCGCGCGGTCGAATGCGGCCGGATTCTCGAGGCAGCACAAGTGACCCGAGCCGGGAATGATCCGGTGCACCGCGCCGGGAATGTGCGCCGCGGTGTAACGGCCCGACTCGAGGGAGACATCCGTGGCGCCGTTGACGACGAGCGTCGGGATGGTCACCTCGCCCAGCCGCGCGCGCAAATCGACCGCTTTCCGCGCCCGGAAGATTTGGGCGATCGTCTCGCGTGACAGCATCGGCGTCGATTCCAGCACCTCGCTGGTAAAGTAATCGAAAGCGACGACGCTGCCGGG
>CAZUYG010000032.1:0-12063 GCA_964624265.1 uncultured Candidatus Odyssella sp. | reverse complement strand
GATGTAGACCTTGAAGCGCGCCGAGACCGGGCGGTAGCGCACGCCGTCGATCAGCTCGCGCACGTCGTCGACGCCGGTGCGCGAGGCGGCGTCCATTTCGATCACGTCCATGTGCCGGTCCTCGGCGATCTGGACGCAATGCGTGCACACGCCGCACGGGTCGATCGTCGGCCCGCCCTTGCCGTCGGGGCCGACGCAATTGAGCGCGCGCGCGATGATGCGCGCCGTCGTCGTCTTGCCGACGCCGCGCACGCCGGTGAGCACGAACGCATGCGCGATGCGCCCGGTCTTGATCGCGTTGGTGAGCGTGCGGACGAGCGCTTCCTGCCCCACCAGCTCCGAAAACGTCACGGGCCGGTATTTCCGCGCGAGCACGCGGTAAGGGCTGGCCGGTTCGGTGGGGAAGAGTTCGTTCATCGCTCGCGCTGGCAAGAGACGGAAGCGAAGGTGGGAGGCCGGACAACGACCCGGGCGAAACTCGTTACGGCTGCTTCCTTCCGGACCTGACCGGGTTGGCGAGCGGTCCGTCCGCCGCCGACCTCCCGGGCGCAATATCGGCATCGCCGCCGCGACTCGCAAGCGATGAGTCTGCCCGGGGGCGCCCTGTGGACGATTGCCGCACGCGGGCCGCCGTGCCAATTTTCCGATATGCCTCCTCTTGCCGACGCACCCCGCTTCCGCCTCGCCCGCTCCGAGGCGAATTATTACGCCGACAGCGGCCTCGACCGCGTTTCCGAGAAGCGCAAGGACGCGGCCTGGATGGCCGAGCGGCTGTTCCACGCCGCGACCCGCTTCGTGCCGATCTGGCGCTCGCGAAACCTCGTCGACCCCGAGGAAGCCGCGGCCATCCTGCTGACGGCGGAGGAGCACCGGAAGCTGCCGCCGGGGATCGAGGAGCCGATCTTCCTCGGACTGGCCGGCGAAATCGCCTATTTCGCCTCCGACATTTCGCACATCGACGCTCCCGAGACCGGCCCCGCGATTCTTTCGCCCGACCAGGGGCAGGCCGTATTCCTCGATCTCCGCATGGTGGGGCCGCGGCTCGCGCGCAACGAAGGCGCCCTGCTCGCCTATGCGCGCGGGATGCAGACCTGGCACCGCCGCCATCGCTTCTGCGGCCAATGCGGCGCGCCGACGCGCTCGACCGAAGGCGGCCATGTGCGCGTGTGCACTTCGGAATCGTGCAAGCTCGAGCAATTCCCGCGCACCGACCCGGCCGTCATCATGCTGGTGACGCACGGCGATGCCTGCCTGCTCGGCAGCAACCCGCGCTTTCCGCCCGGCATGTATTCGACGCTCGCCGGCTTCGTCGAGCCGGGCGAGACGCTGGAAGCGGCGGTGGCGCGCGAGGTGCTCGAGGAAGCCGGCTGCCGCGTGCGCAACGTACGCTATCACTCCTCGCAGCCCTGGCCGTTTCCGACTTCGCTGATGCTGGGCTTCTACGCCGACGCGGAAAGCGAGGCGCTGGCCGTGAACACCGAAGAGCTGCGCGACGCGCGCTGGTTCACGCGCGACTGGATCCGCGCGAACGCGCGCGAATTCAACGAGACCGACGCGCCGTTCCGCCTGCCGCGCCAGGATTCGATCGCGCGCCGCCTGATCGACGACTGGCTCGCCGGCGAATCCTAGGACGGGGATCGCGATGCGCTCTTTTGCCGGGCTCATGGGCGGTCGGCTGCGCTTCGTGGTGGTGGTCTATCTCGCGCTCTACGTTCTGCTCGACTGGGCGAGCCTCATCGACCGCTCGAGCCCGCTCGGCATCACGCCGTGGAATCCGCCGGCGGGCCTGAGCTTCGCGCTGCTGCTGCACTTCGGCGGGAGCTTCGCGCCCGCGGTGTTCGGGGCCGTCGTGGTTTCGGACCTCATTTTCCGCGACGTGGGCGCGGCGCCCTGGGCGCTGCCACTGGCCGCGGCGGTGATCGCCGGTGGCTATGCCGTGGCGGCCGAGGCGCTGCGGCGGCGGATCCGCGTTTCGCCCGCGCTCGACCGGCGCAACGACTTGATCGCGCTGCTGGGCGCGGCGCTTGTCGCGTCCAGCGCGGTCGCGCCGGCGGTGATCGCGCTGTTCTGCGCCGCGGGCCTGCTCGGCTGGGGCGATTTCGCCGATCTCGCGCTGCGCTTCTGGGTGGGCGACGTGCTCGGCATCGTCGTGCTGACGCCGTTCCTGCTGCTGATGTTCGCCGAGGGCCGGCGCTGGCCGGCGCTGGTGCGGCCGGGCGCGGCGATCGAATACGGGCTGCAGCTCGCCGCGATCGGCCTCGGGCTCTGGATCATCTTCGGCCTCGAATCGGCCAACCATTTCGAGTTTTCCTACGTCCTCTTCCTGCCGCTGATCTGGATTGCGCTGCGCGACGGGCTCATCGGCGCGGCCTGGGGCATCGTGGCGACGCAGATCGGGGTCATCGTCGCCATCCAGGTGAAGGGCTTCGACACGGAGACGGTGACGCAGTTCCAGTTCCTGATGCTCGCCGTGGCCGTGACCGGATTCTTCCTGGGCAGCGTCGTGGACGAGCGCCAGCGCGCCGAGAGCGGTCTTCGCGACAGCGAGGCGCGGCTGCAGACGGTGGTGAGCACCGCGCCCGACGCGATTCTCACCTACGACGAGCGCGGGCGCATCACTTCGGCCAACCGTGCCGCGGCGGCGATGTTCGGCGCAGGCCAGCGCGCGCTGACCGGCACGCCGCTCGCGAAGATTCTGCCCCAGCTCGGCGCCGGCGCATCCGGCGCGGAGACGACGGCACAGCGCACCGACGGCAGCGCCTTCACCGCCGAGGTGAGCGTGGGCCGCGCCGACCTCGAGGGGCGCAGCCTGCACGTGGCCGTGGTGCGCGACATCACCGAGCGCAAGCAGGCGGCGGCGGCGCTGCAGCAGCACGAGGCGCAGCTCGCCCATGCCGCGCGGCTCACCGCCGCGGGCGAGATGGCGGCCGGGCTCGCGCACGAGCTGAACCAGCCGCTGTCCGCCGCGATCAGCTTCGCGCGCGCCTGCGAAGAGGTGCTGAAGGCGCCGGCCGAGAAGCTGCCGGCGGCGCGCGCGGAAGCCGCCGTTCTCATCGGCGAGACGGTGCAGCAGGCGCTGCGCGCCGGCGAGATCGTCCGCCGCACGCGCGAATTCCTGCGCCGCGGCGATGTGCGCCCGCGCGCGATCGGCGCCGCCGAGCTGATCGGGCTCTCGCTCGATCTCGTGCGCACCGAGATCGCGTTGCAGCGCGTTTCGGTTTCCACCGGGATTGCTCCGGGATTGCCGCCGGTGTTCGCCGACGCGATCCAGATCGAGCAGGTGATCCTGAACCTCGTGCGCAACAGCATGGAGGAGATGGCGCGCGCCGGCAGCGCCGAGCGCCGCATCGCGCTCGCGGCACGCCCCGCGGAAGCAGCGGGCATGGTCGAATTCGCCGTCGCCGACAGCGGCCCCGGCATCCCGCCCGAGCTGGCGCCCCGGCTGTTCACGCCCTTCGCCACGACGAAAGAGAGCGGCATGGGCCTCGGCCTCTCCGTCAGCCGCTCGATCATCGAAACGCATGGCGGGCAGATCTGGGCCGTGGAGCAGGCGCCCGGCGCCGGCGCCGAAATCCGCTTCACGCTGCCCGCCTACACCGACGCCGAGGACAGACACGATGAAGCGTGACGCCACCATCTTCGTGGTCGACGACGACGACGCCGTGCGCCGCGGGCTCGCCGCGCTGCTCGGCGCCAAGGGCTACGCGGTCGAGACCTTCCCCGCCGCCGAGGCATTTCTCGCGCGCGCGGCGCCCAGGCCGCCCTGCTGCCTGCTGGCCGACGTGCGCATGCCGGGCATGAGCGGGCTCGATTTGCAGGCGGAGCTGAAACGGCGCGGCGCGGCCTTGCCGATCATCGTGATCACCGGGCACGGCGACGTGGCGATGGCGGTGACGGCGCTCAAGGCCGGCGCCGTGGACTTCATCGAGAAGCCGTTCGATGCCGATGCGATCCTGGACGCCGTGGCGGCAGGAGTCCGGCTCTCGACGAAGGCCGAGGCGCGCGGCGCCGACCGCGCCGAGATCGCGCGCCGCGTGGCGGCGCTGACGCCGCGCGAGCGCGAGGTGATGGATCTCGTCGTTGCCGGCCAGCCGAACAAGGTGATCGCATTCCGCCTCCAGATCGCGATCCGCACGGTCGAGATCCACCGCGCCCGCGTGATGGAAAAGACCGGCGCCCGCAACCTCTCCGAACTCGTGCGGTTGGCGATCCGGCTCGAAGAGCCGCAGGGCTGAACGCGGCCTCTGCGGCAAACCACTATTTCGCGCAAAGGCGCGGAGGCCTAGCTCGAAGGTCCCCACGCTGGCGGCGCCTCGATGGCTCGTGGGTCGCTGCCGGTAAAGCCGCTCCGCTCCCCGCGGAGCGGCGCCTCTTTCCGGCTGACCGGCGGCGCAATGTTCGATCTCGACACCTTCTTGAGCCTCCTCACCCTGACCGGGCTCGAGATCGTTCTCGGCATCGACAACATCGTCGTGATCGCGATCATCGCCGCGACGCTGCCGGTTCATCAGCGCGACAAGGCCCGCATCATCGGCCTCGCGCTTGCCATGATCACCCGCCTGCTGCTGCTGTTCACGATCGCCTGGATGGCCAGCCTCACCACGCCCTGGATCGAGGTGTTCGGCGCCTCGTTCTCGGGCCGCGACCTGTTGATGCTCGGCGGCGGGCTGTTCCTGATCGTCAAGGCCGTGCGCGAAATGCACGAGGCGGTGGAGGCCGCGAGCGAACCCGAGCATTCGCGCCGCGCGGGCAGCTTCGCCGGCGCGCTCGCGCAGATCGTGATGCTCGACATCGTGTTTTCGTTCGACTCCGTCATCACCGCGGTCGGCATGGCGCAGCAGATCTGGGTGATGGCCACCGCCGTGATCATCGCGGTGCTCATCATGCTCGTCGCGTCCGGGCCGATCGTTCGCTTCATCCACGTTCATCCGAGCGTGAAGATGCTGGCGCTCGCTTTCGTCTTGCTGATCGGCGTTGCGCTGGTGGCCGACGGCATGGGGGTCCACATCCCCAAGGGCTACCTCTACTTCGCGATGCTGTTCTCGGTGTTCGTCGAGGGCCTGAACGTGACGCTCGCGCGCCGCCGCCGCCGCGCCGAGGCGAGCCGCGGCCACGCCAAGCCCGCCGTCGATCTCGCCGCGCCCCGCGAGGGCGAGCCGAGCCTCTCGCGCTAGGCCAAGGAGCACGCACATGCGCAAGATCCTCGTACCCGTCGACGGCTCGCCGCAGGGCGAGGCCGCGGTGCGCGCGGTGGTGGAGCAGGCACGGCGCGAGCCGGTCGCGGCGATCCACCTCGTCAACGTGCAGCCGCCGCTCGGCCGCTACGTGACGCGCTTCTTCGACCGCCGCACGATCCGCGAGTTCCAGCGCGACGAGGGTGCCCGCTGCATTTCGGGCGCGCGGCGCATCCTCGACAACGCCGGTCTGCCGTTCCAGGCGCATCTGCGCACCGGGCGCATCGCGCGCACGATCGCCGAGACCGCGGCGGTGCTGGGCGTGGACGAGATCGTGATGAGCCCGGCCGAGGGCGGCTTCCTCGGCAATCTGCGCATCTGGCTGCTGGTGAGCGCGGTGCGCCGCCACGCCGGCGTTCCGGTCGTGGCGGTGATGGGCCCCGAGCGCGCCGCGCCGCTCGAATTCCCGGCCGGCCGCCTCGGCTCCACCACCGTCCCGCGCTGAGCCTCACCCTCCGAGCCGGTCACCCGCCTTGATGCCGCCCGCGGCGACGAGATCGCCGGCGGCGATCTTCTGACCGCCCTCGGCGCGGACGCGCAGCACGCGGATGCGGCCGTCGGCGCAGGCGACCGTGAAGCCCGCGGCATCGGCCTCCACCACCTCGCCCATCTTGCCGCCGATGCCCTTGGGATCGGCCGCCGGGATCTTCTTCGTCTCGAACACCAGGAGCTTCTTGCCGCCGAGCGTCGTCCACGCGCCCGGCGCCGGATTGCAGCCGCGCACGAGGTTGTGGATGTGGAAGCCCTGGCGGCCCCAATCGATCCGCGCATTGTCGGCCGTGCACCAGCCTTCGTAGGTTGCCTTGCCGTGATCCTGCGCGATCTTCGGCGCCTTGCCGGCCTTCACGAGATCGACGCCTTCCAGCATCGCGTCCACGCCCATCGGGAACAGGCGGTCGAAATAGACCGAGCCGAGCGAATCGTCGTCGGAGATCGGCGTTTTCTTCTGGATCAGGATCGGGCCGGTATCGAGGCCGTCATCGGGCCAGAAGATCGAGAGGCCGGTTTCGGCGCGGCCCTGGATGATCGGCCAGTTGATCGACGAGGGGCCGCGGTGCAGCGGCAGCAGCGAGGGGTGATACTGGATCGAGCCGTGGGTCGGTATGTTGAGGAAGCCCGAGGGCACGAACAGGGTGACGAACGCCATCACCTGCAAATCGGGCTTCAGCGCCTTGAACTCGTCCCAGACCGGACCGGGCTGGCGGTAGGATTTCGGCTGGAACAGCGGCAGCTTCAGGGCGAGCGCGGCCTCTTTCATCGGGTCGGCCTTCTGCCCTTCCTTGTCGGGCGCCACGTAGACGCCGACGACGTTCTCGCCGCGCTTGACGAGCGCCTCGAGCACCGCCTTGCCGAATGCCTGCTGCCCATGAACGACGATGCGCATTGCGCGTCTCCCCTCGACGACGATGTGATGTGATTCGGGCAGACGCACCGCCGCCCTGCCGCGACCCTACCTGCCCCGCGGCGCAAATCAAAGCGCGCCGGGGGCTCTCCGGAAACCGCGATTCCATCGCAGGTGGCGATGCCCTACACTGCGCGGCAGCAGGGGAGAACAAGACGATGGCCTTCGTGCCGAAGCCGCCGAAATACACGATTCCGACGCGCGAGATCGGGGTGGTCTGCTATCCGGAGCGGAAGGCCGTGGGCTTGCAGTTCGCGGATCCGGAGGGGAACCACATCTTCATCACGATCCCGGGCGCCGCGCTGACCAAGCTGGCCGATGCGCTGAAAAAGACCGCCGCCGACAACCCGGCCATCGCGTCCTGGCCGCCCGCGCCCTATTCGGCGCGCTAGACGCGTTCAGGCGCCGCCGCGGGCCGCGAGCACCGCTTCGAGCCAACCGGCGAGGTCGCGCGTGCGGTGATGCACGTGCTCGCCCTCGTGGCCCTCCATGCTGTAGGCGTTGTCGGTTTCCACGAGCACGCAGGTCATGCCGCGCGCATGCGCCGGCGCCAGATTGCGCGCCATGTCTTCGAACAGCGCGGCGCGCTTCGCCTCGACGCCGTGGCGCGCCAGGAATTTGTCGTAGAACGCGTCGTGCGGCTTCGGCTCGAAGCCGGCCGCGACGATGTCGAAGATCGCGTCGAAGCGGTGCGCGATGCCGAGGCGTTCCAGCACCTTTTCGGAATGCGCGACCGACGCGTTCGTGAACACGTATTTCGGCCCCGGCAGCGCGCCGAGCGCGGCATCGAGCCGCGGATCGGCGCAGACCGGGCTGTGGTCGATGTGATGGACGAAGTCGAGGAACGCCATGGGGTCGATGGCGTATTCGGTCATCAGCCCCTTCATCGTCGTGCCGTAGCCGCGGAAATAGGATTTCTGCAGCCAGCGCGCCTGCTCGTAGGGAATTCCGAACCGGTTCGCGATGTATTCGCCGATGCGCACGTCCACCTGGCTGAACAGGTCGCATTGCGCCGGATAGAGCGTGTTGTCGAGATCGAACACCCACGCATCGACGTGATCGAGCGCGGGTGCCGGCATTGCGCCGAGGCCTTCGGTGTGAAGATTCGCGGTCACACGCTCAGTCTAGGGCGCCGTCGCCGGGATTGCATCCGCGAAGAGGGAGCGCAGGAAAGCGCGAGTTCGCATGGCCGGGATTCCGCGGGCACCTGAAGCTCGCGCGCCTCCAGCCCGCGCTGTATCTCTTGCCGCATTGGTTCGCCCGTGTTCCGCCTTCATTTCTTGCGCGCCTCAGTTTCCGAGCGCAACGCGGATGGAGACGGCGCCGCCATAGGCGAAGCCGTCCTTGAAGCGGATACGCGCGGCAGGCAGCCCGGCAAGGGCCACGGTCGCCCCCTGTTGCGGATTCTGGATGCCGGGAATGCGGCTGTCGTAACGTCCAAATCCCGCGAGTGAAACGGTCGCGATGCGGAGATCGGCGACGAGGCCGAGCGTCGCCGTGCCGCGGAAGCCGATGGTCGCGCGGCTGTCGGTGACGGAGGTGATTCGCGTGACAGCCGAGGTCGTGCACCCGGTGCCGGTCCGGACGGGCCCGGGGAAGAAGCAATCGGTCGCCGACATGTTGGATTGCAGCCACACCGGCCCCGCGGTGCCGCCGACATGGAGCGCCAAGCCCGGCTGGAACTGCCAGGTAATGCGTGCGCCGAGATGCCCGCCGAATTCGGTCGTGCGCAGCCTTTCGTTGATGGCGGCGGGATCGAGGTCGGCGACACCCGGGATGAAGTTGGCGACGGCCGCGGTGTAGAAGAAGCTCTCGCGCGTGCGTCCGCCGAACACGGCGACGAGCGGGGAGATCGAGAGGTTCGACGTCAGCGCGACGTCGGACTCGGCCTTCAAGCCGATCTGGAATCCCTCGCGCTCGACTTTCAGCGTCTCCACGAGCGAAGTTTGCGGGGCCATCACGAGCGACGCGAGGAATCGACCGTCGACGGCGTTGAAGGTTGCGGTCGACGGAGATCGCTGACTCGAGAACGATTGTTCGGCGTGCGCTATCGAACCAAAGAGGCCGACGCGCACGCGGCTGCCGAGAAAGGCCGGCAGCGTGCCATCGCGCAGCACGAAACCGATCTCGCCGCCGGGCTGGATGCCGAGCGGGTTCTGCGAAAAGCCCGTCGCGCCGAAAGAACGGAAGCCGGCGTCCGACGGCGTGACGCTCCCGTCGAAGCGCGGATAGTGCTGCACGCCCGCGTTGAACGTGAAGGCCGCATAGAATTGCCCACGCTCGAGTGGCGCCGTCGCCGACCGGTCGTAGAGCCAGAAGCCGGATTGGTCGGCTGAAGCAATTCCGGCGAAGGCGACATGGAAAGCGAGCGCGCACGCAAACCGTGCCGCCGGTGCAGCGAAGCGACTCATGGATCCCCCCGTACGGCGCCCCGAGGCAACCCCCAGAACGCGATATCCGTTCGATTACCGTAGGATACGCGCAAACAGGGCACAATCTGCGCGTGCGGGCGCGCAAAGCGTCGGGCGCCGCCCTCTCGCCGCGTCTGGCGACCGTGCTAGCTCCGCTTGAACAGCGTGCCCACGCCGCGCTGGGTGAAAATTTCGAGCAGCATGACGTGCGGAATCTTGCCGTCGAGGATCACCGACGCGCCGACGCCGCCTTCGACCGCGGCCATGCAGGTTTCGACCTTGGGGATCATGCCGCCGCTGATCGTGCCGTCGGCGATCAGCGTCTGCGCCTGCTCGATCGTGAGCTCGTTGAGGAGATTCTTCTCCTTGTCGAGCACGCCGGGCACGTCGGTGAGCAGGAAGAAGCGCGCCGCCTCGATCGCGATCGCGACGGCGCCGGCGGCCGTATCGGCGTTGATGTTGAAGGTTTCGCCATTGGGGCCGAAGCCGATCGGGGCCACGACCGGAATCACGTCGGACGAAATGAGCCGGTAGAGCATGCTCGGATCCACCCGCTCCGGCTCGCCGACGAAGCCGAGATCGAGCACCTTCTCGATGTGCGAATCGGGATCCTTCACGGTGCGCGTGAGCTTTTTCGCGCGGATCAGATTGCCGTCCTTGCCGGACAGGCCGACCGCGGTGCCGCCGGCGCGGCTGATCGCCTGCACGAGCTGTTTGTTGATCGATCCGGCGAGCACCATCTCGACGATCTCGACCGTCTCGGCGTCGGTGACGCGCAGGCCGCGCACGTATTCGCTCTTGATCTTGAGCCGGTCGAGCATCTGGTTGATCTGCGGCCCGCCGCCGTGGACGACCACCGGATTGATGCCGGCCTGCTTCAGCAGCACGACATCCTGCGCGAACGACGCGGCGGCCTTCTCGTCGCCCATCGCATGGCCGCCATACTTGATGACGAACGACTCGCCATCGTAGCGGCGGAGGTAAGGCAGCGCCTCGATCAGCGTGCGCGCGGTGCGCAGCCAGTGCTTCGTCTCGCCGAAATCGATCTCCGCCATCCCGCCAGCTCCCCAGGGCTCTGCGCGTTTCCGCGCGCCGCTGTTTATCAGCAACGCGCGGGAACGGCGAGAGGTTCTGGGAGGCCGGCGCCGGGCGCGACTCACGCGGCGCGAACGACCTTCAATCCGAACGGCGGCGCAGCACCCCGGCCGGTCAGATGCAGCGCTGACGTCGCGTAGCCTTGCGCCGCCTCCGCATCGAAACGCGCGCCGCACAGGCCGACATGGCCATCCGGGCGCAGCAGATAGAAGCTGGGGGACGGAATCGATGCCGCCGACAGCGCAGCTTCGTTGGCCGTCGTCACCGGAATTTCATGAACGCGCAACGGCGCGCCGAAGGCGTCGAGCGCGCCGGACGGCAAGGTCTGGCCGAACAGCAGCAGATTGAAGCGCGTATCGTCGAGCTTCGCGAAGAGATCCTTGGCCGCGCCGCCGGCAGCGAAGGCGAGCGTTAGCCACGGAAAGCGGTCGCCCGCCTTGGGCGCGCCGCCCGGCAATCCACCCAGCGATCGCGACAGCGCGCTGGCGCGATAGTGAATGCTGGTTTGCGAGATCGTGCGGAATGTGCGCCGCCGGATGCCGGTGAAGCGCATCGCGAACGCGGCGAGGCGCGCGAGCAGGCGCGTGCGCAGGGCGCGCGCGACGAAGCTGTCGGATACGACGAGCTGGAACGCGCGGTCCGTCGTCTCGAGCAATCGCCGCGCGACCGGGACGCGTTCTTGTTCGTAGCTGTCGAGCAGCGCGGGGTCGGCGCGGCCCTGCACGACGAGCGCGAGCTTCCAGGCGAGATTGTAGGCGTCTTGCAGGCCGGTGTTCATGCCCTGCGCGCCCATTGGGCTGTGCACATGCGCGGCATCGCCGAGAATGAAGCAGCGCCCTTCGCGGAAGCGCTCGGCCGCGCGATGGTGGATGCGGTAGGTCGAGAACCAGTCGCAGCGTTTGAACTGCAGCGCGGAGCCGGCCTCGCCGCGAATCGCCGGGATCACGTCGTCGAAGGCGAGATCGGCGCGCCGGCGCAGCGCCTCGGGCAGGATGCCGATGACGCGCCAGCGGTCGGTGCCGCGCATCGGGAAGAACAGGTGGAAGCCGTCGCGCCAGAGATAGACGTTGAGCTCCGCCGGCTTCATCGGCCCGACGGCCTCGGTATCGGCAACGAAGAACGTGTGCTCGTAGGGCGCGCCGGGAAAGCCGATGCCGGCGCGCTCGCGCACCGTGCTGCGCGCGCCGTCGCAGCCGGCGACCCAGGCGGCGCGCACGGCGCGTTCGTCGCCGTCCGGTAGCTTCACGATGCCGTCGACACCCTCCGGTTTCTGGCGGAACGAGAGCAACTCGGTGTTCCACAGGATGTCGACGCCCTGCTCGGCGAGCCGCGCGCCGAGAATGCGTTCGTTCTCGTCCTGCCCGAGCATCAGCACATAGGGGAACGGGCTGATGCTGCGCCCGACGTCGCCGATGGGGACGCGCGCGCGCCAGCGGCCGTTGGCCCAGATGTTGGCGCCGGCGCCGATGGCGCCGCGCGCGACCGCCGCGTCGGCCAAGCCCATCGCGGCATAGATCTCGAGCGTGCGCGCCTGCACGGCCATCGCGCGCGATTGCTGCGCCGGACCGGAATGACGATCGATGATCAGCGGGCGGATGCCGCGCCGCGCGAGTTGATTCGCGAGCATGAGGCCGGTGGGGCCGGCGCCGACGACGAGGACGTCGGTCTCGAAAGCGGTTGCGTTGGCCGAATTCATAGTGTGCCTTCCTTACCGCGGGGCCGCGCGCCCGGGCGGTTCAGTCGTCGGTTGTCCCGGCCTCGGGGCCGGGCAGGATGGCCGCAGCGCAGACGGCGTGCGGCCTGCTCTCCAAACGATCGGCGTCCCGATCGTCCCGCAGAGTGCGGCCCGCGCGCGGCGCGATTTCGCGGCTGCCCGCGATGCACTGCGCGAACAGCGCGGCGCGGGCGGGCTCGATCCGCG
>CAZUYG010000031.1:0-12225 GCA_964624265.1 uncultured Candidatus Odyssella sp. | reverse complement strand
CTTCGTTCACCACGAGGTCGTTGGTGGGATCGAACTCGATCCAGCCCAGCGCCGGTCCGCACCAGGCAGAGGCCCAGGCGTGGCTGGCATCGGCGCCGCGCCGTTCGGTGCCGCCGGCCGGCGGATACGTGCGGATATAGCCGGAAACGTAGCGTGCCGGCAGGCCGAGCGCGCGCAGGCCCGAGATCATCACATGCGCGAAATCCTGGCACACGCCGCGCTGCGTCCGCATCACCTCTGCGACCGGCGTCGAGATCGTGGTGGCGCCGGGCACGTAGGCGAAATCGCGGTTGACCCGCGCCGTGAGTTCGCGCACCGCCGCCACGATCGGCCGCCGCGGCGTGAACGATTCGGCGCAATAGGCCCGCGCGGCCTCGTCGCTGTCGGACGCCAGCGGCGACGCATAGGCGAATTCCGCCGCCGCCCACTCGTCGGTGAAGCCGTCGTCGCGGATCGACGCCGCCACCTCTTCCCACGCGGGACCTTCGGGGGGCGCGGCTCTCGCGTGCAGCACCTCGACCGTGGCGGTCAGTTCGGCGGCGAAGGTGTCGTGGCGGCGCTCGATGGCGACGTGGCGCACTTCGTTGCCGAAATGATCGGTGAACGCATCGACATGCTCGGGCCGCGGATCGAGCGCGATCGCGTGCGCGATCGGGCGCTGGCGCGGCGTGGCCGGCGGCACCAGCCGCAGCAGATGGTAGCCGAGATCGACCGGGGCGCCGTAGGCGTAGCGCGTGAGGTGCTTCACGTCGTAGCGCATCAGGCCGCGACCGTGCTGCGCTTCGGGCGCGTCGTGAAGCTCACCGGTTTCGTCGCCTGCGTGTGCGTAAAGAAGCTGCGCGCGAGCGAATCGGAAATGCCCATGAGCCGCTCGGCGACGAGATCGAGCAGGCCCAAAACAGGGCCGAGATCCACCGAATCGTTTCCGATCTCGATGCGCGCCCACGGAAATCCGGCGAGCCGTTCGGCGAGCGCCGCCGCAGATTGCAGCGCCGGCACCGCGCCCGCATCCTGGCCCAGCGACTCGAGATGCTCTTTCAGGCGCAGCAGCTGATAGAGCAGGCCGCGTGGATTGGCGGGATCGGCCAAAACGAGATCGAGCACGGACGCCGGCCGCGGCTCCGCCGGATAGCGCGTGCGGTGGGTGATCGTGGAATCCGCAAGCTCCAGCGAGAGTTTCAGGCCGATCTCGATCTGGCCCGGCGCCCCGCCGAGCACGCCGCCGATGCTGCGCGCGGCGCCGATCGCGCGCTCGAGCCGGCGGCCCATGTCGAGGAAATGCCAGCCGGCGCCGCGCGTCATGTTCTCCGAGACGAGCCCGGCAAACGCCGCGATCGAGCGCACGAGATCGTCGAGCGCCTCGAGCAGGAGGTCGGGATCGCCGTTCTCGACCGCGAGATTGTCGCGCACCGCGCCCAGGACATGGTTGAGGACACGCCACATGTCGAGCGTAAGCCGGTCGCGGACCGACACCGTGAGGCGGCGGAGGCCGGCGAGCGCCTCGCCCATCGCGCCGCCGTCGGCCGCGACCGCGAGGCCGCGCGCGAACATCAGCCCGCCGACCGGCGCCCCGGCGATGTTGGCTTCAATCCAGCCGGCGCGGTGCAAGCCGGCCGCCAGCAGGTGCAGTTCAGCCATGTCGCGCGGGCCCAGGCCGCCGCCGGCGAGACGGTCGATCGCCGCGCGCAGCAGGCGGCCGCCGACATCGACGCGTTCCGCATAGCGCCCGAGCCAATAGAGATCGTCGGCGGTGCGGCTCGCGAGCGCGCCGGTGACGCGCTTGATCGGCGGCGAGGCCGTGCGGACCGCCGGCACGTTCACGTCGATGCCTTCCTCGGCCACAACCCAAACGTCCTTCGCGATGCCGCCATGGCGCAGCGTGTTGCGGTAGAGCGCATCGCCCGCGACGACGCGCGCCACTCCGCCCGGCATCGTGGCCCAGGTATCGCCGTTCCAGATCGCGGCCACGCGCAGCATGACGGGCGCCGGTGCCAGCCCCTCGCCTTCCATCACCGGCACGACGCCGTGCGTGACGCGCTCCAGCGCGACGAACCGCTCGGGCGCCGCCTCGAGCGCGGCCAACAGCGCCGACCGGCGCTCCTTGTCCATCGACGCGGGATCGATCGGGGCCGGATCGGGCGCGAAGGTCGGGCGGAGCACGAACTGGTCAAGCGCCTCCTTCACCGCGCCGAGCGGCGCGCGCTGCCCGCACCACCATGTCGTGACCGCCGGCAGCAGCAGCTCTTCGCCGAGCAGGCGCCGCGCCAATTCCGGCAGGAACGGCGCGAAGGCCGGCGTTTCGATCAGCGCCGAGCCGGGTGCGTTCAGGATCGCGACGTTGCCGCGGCGCGCCGCCTGCAGGAGACCGGCGACGCCCAGCGCCGATTCCTCCTCCAGCTCCAGCGGATCGCAATAGACGCCGTCGAGCCGGCGGTAGATCACGTCGACGCGCATCAGGCCGTCGAGCGTCTTCATGTAGACGACGTCGTCGCGCACGGTGAGATCGGAGCCCTGCACGAGGCCGATCCCGAGTTCGCGCGCAAGATAGACGTGCTCGAAATAGGCGTCGTTGTAGGGGCCCGGCGTGAGCAGCACGGCGCGCGGCTCGTCGCGCAGGTTCGCGCCGATGCGCGTCAGGCTCGCGCGCCATTGCTCGATGAACGGATGCGGCCGCATGACCGGAACCGCGCGGAACGCCTCGGGGAACGTGCGCGCGAGCACGCGGCGGTGGCGCAGCGCATAGCCGACGCCAGCCGCGGCCTGCGTGCGGTCGGCGAAGATGCGCCAGGCGCCGTCGGGCATGCGCACGAGATCGGCGGAATAGAAGTAAAGATACGGCGCGCCAGCCGCCGGCTGCACGTTGCGCAGCGGGCGCAGGAATTCCGGATTGGCGAATACGAGATAGGGCGGCACCAGCCGCTCGGCGACGAGTCGCTGCGGGCCGTAGAGATCGGCGAGGATGAGATCGAGCAGGCGCGCGCGCTGCGCGAGGCCGGCCGCGAGGCCGCGCCACTCAGCCTCGGGGAGAATCAGCGGAATCAGGTCGAACTTCCACGCCGGGCGCTCGGACGCGCCGCGGTAGATCGCGAGGAACTCGTCGGCCTCGGCGAAATGCGTGCGCGCGCGCGCCTGCCGCTCCGCGATCTGCGCCGGCGGCAGACTCCAGATCGTCGCCATGAGATCGCGCCAATGGGGCCGGACCTTGCCCTGCCCGGACACCATCTCGTCGTAAGCCGTGGCCATCGCCGTGATGTCAGCCTCCCAAGGCTTTCCTATAGCAAAGACCGCCGGCAAAGGCTTGCGGCGTAACGGGCGCGGCCGCCCTGTTCCCGGCGTCAACGCGCGCGGCGCAAATCGAGCGTCACCGGATGCTCGCCGGAAGGCATGGGAACGGAGGGCCGCGCCGGTCCCGGCGTATGGCCCATCGGGAAGAAGCGGGCGCGGCGGCGGGCTTCGGCCTCGTTGGCGTTCACCGGGAAGGTTTCGTAGTTGCGGCCGCCCGGATGCGCGACGTGATAGGTGCAGCCGGCAATCGCGCGTTCGCTCCAGGTATCGTAGAGATCGAACACCAGCGGCGCATCCACCGGGATCGTCGGGTGCAGCGCGCGCGGCGGCTGCCAGGCGCGATAGCGGATGCCGGCGACGTATTCGCCCTTCCGGCCGGTCGCGCGCAGCGGAACGACGCGGTTGTTCACGAGCAGCTGGTGGCGCTCGCCGGTCATCCCGGCCAGGCGCACTTCGAGCCGTTCGAGCGAGCTGTCGACGAAGCGCGTGGTGCCGCCGACGGCGCCGTCTTCGCCGAGCACGTGCCACGGCTCCAGCGCCTGGCGCAGGCCGAGCTCGATGCCGTGGCCGGCGACGCCGCCGATCTTCGGAAATCGGAACTCCTTGTGCGCGGCGAACCATTCGGGATCGAGCGGCATGCCGGCGCGGCGGAGATCGTCGAGCACGTCGGCGAAATCCTGATCGACGAAGAACGGCAGCATGAATTCGTCATGCAGGCGCGTGCCGTAGCGCGCGAGAGGCCGGTCGTAAGGTTCGCGCCAGAACCACGACACGAGGCTGCGCAGCAGGAGCTGCTGCGCGAGGCTCATGCGCGCGTGCGGCGGCATTTCGAACGCGCGCAGCTCGAGCAGGCCGCGGCGGCCGGAAGCGCTGTCCGGCGTGAACAGCTTGTCGACGCAGAATTCGGCACGGTGCGTGTTGCCAGTCACGTCGACGAGCACGTCGCGGAAGATGCGGTCGACGAGCCAGGGCGGCGCGCCGTCCGCACCCTTCGCGGTTTCGCGCGCGAGCGCCTTGAACGCGACGTCGAGCTCGTAGGTGGCGTCGTCGCGCGCTTCGTCGACGCGCGGATGCTGACTCGTCGGGCCGATGAACAGGCCCGAGAAGAGATACGAGAGCGACGGGTGATTGTGCCAATAGCCGACGAGGCTCTTGAGCAGATCGGGCCGGCGCAGCAGCGGCGAATCGGCGGCGGTGGCGCCGCCCAGCACGATGTGGTTGCCGCCGCCGGTGCCGGTGTGGCGCCCGTCGAGCATGAATTTCTCGGTCACGAGGCCCGTCGCGCGCGCCTCGTCGTAAACGGTCGTCGTTCCCTCGACGAGTTCGTTCCACGACGCGGCCGGGTGGATGTTGACCTCGATGACGCCTGGATCCGGCGTGATCGAAAAATGCTGGATGCGCGGATCGGCGGGCGGTGCGTAGCCTTCGAGCACCACGCGCTGGCCGCGGCTCTCGGCGACGTCTTCGATCGCGGCGCAGAGATCGAGATAATCCTCCGTCTCCTCGACCGGCGGCATGAAGATGTGCAGATGGCCGTTGCGCACCTCGGTGCAGAGCGCCGTGCGCACGACACTTGGATCCGATCGGCCGGGCTGCGGCTTCAGCGGCACCTGCTCGCGGCGGCCGCGCCCTTCGCCCGGCATCTGCAGGCGCTGCATCGCCGCCGGCTCGCGCCGCAGCATCGCCTGACGCGGCGGCAGCGGCGCACGCGGCGCCATCGGGTCGGCGGGATGGACGTAGGGGTAGTCGCTTTCAGTGACCCAGGGCAGCGAATCGAGCGGCAACCGGTAGCCCATCGGCGAATCGCCCGGGATCAAGTACATCGTCTCGGGCCGCAGGAACCACGCGCCGCTCTTCCAATAGCGCGTGTTGCCCGCGCTCGCGCGCGCGAGCGGCAACGCGAAGCCTACGATCGTGCCGAGCCCGGCCTCGAACACGCGCGCGAGACGCTCGCGCTCGAGCGGGTCTTTCAACTCGCTCTTGAGAGGATCGACGTTCGTCGGAAGGCGCCGCTCCTTCCACATGTAGTACCAGGCGTCTTCGTAGCCGGGCAGGCAGAACGCCGGATCGACCTGAAGGCGCTCGGCGAGATCGTTGATGAAGCCTTTCGCGTGGGCGTGGCCGAGGCGGTGTTCGCGCTCGTCGTCGGCGGCGAACAGCGCCGGATCGCGCCAGATCGGCTCGCCGTCTTTCCGCCAGTGGCAGGTGAGCGCCCAGCGCGGCAATTGCTCGCCCGGGTACCATTTGCCCTGACCGTAGTGCAGCAGATAGCCGGAGGCGAACCGCTTCGCGAGCCGGCGCAGCAATGTGCCGGCGTATTTGCGCTTCGTGGGTCCGAGCGCCTCGGTGTTCCACTCGGCGCCGTCGGGATCGTCGGCGGCGACGAAGGTGGGCTCGCCGCCCATCGTGAGCCGCACGTCCATTTTCGCGAGATCGGCATCGACGCGCCGGCCGGCCTCGAGCAGCGCCGCCCATTTCTCGTCGCTGTAGGGCTTGGTCACGCGCGGCGCCTCGGCCACGCGCGTGACGCTCATCGCGAAATCGAGCGTCGCCTCGGCCTTCTCGATCGCACCCGAGATCGGCGCGGCGCTTTGCGGCTCCGGCGAACAGGCGAGCGGAATGTGCCCCTCGCCCGCGAACAGCCCCGACGTCGGATCGAGGCCGATCCAGCCGGCGCCGGGCAGATAGACCTCGCACCAGGCGTGGAGATCGGTGAAATCCGCCGTCGGGCCCTCGGGGCCCGTGATCGGCTTCTGGTCGGCAACGAGCTGGATCAGATAGCCCGAGACGAAGCGCGCGGCGAAGCCGAGATGGCGCAGCAGCTGGACGAGCAGCCAGCCGGTGTCGCGGCACGAGCCCTTGGCCTTCTCGAGCGTTTCCTCCGGCGTCTGCACGCCGGGCTCCAGGCGGATCACGTAGCCGATCTCGCGCTGGAGCCGGGCGTTGATCTCCACGAGGAAATCGACCGAGCGGCGCGGCGTGCGGTCGACGCTGTCGATCAGCGCCCGCAGCCGCGGGCCGGCGGGCGCGGCCTTGCGGAACGGCGCCAGCTCTTCATCGAGCACATGGTCGTATTCGAACGGGAATTCTTCGGCGGCCGGCTCCAGGAAGAAGTCGAACGGATTGACCACCGCCATGTCGGCGACGAGATCGACCGTCACCGAGAAATGCTCGGTGGGCTCCGGGAACACGAGCCGCGCGAGCCAGTTGCCCTGCGGATCCTGCTGCCAGTTGAGGAAATGCGGCTTGGGCTCGACGTTCAGCGAATAGGACAGCACGGGCGTGCGCGCGTGCGGCGCGGGCCGGAGCCGCACCACTTGCGGCCCGAGCCGGATGCGCCGGTCGTAGCGGTAGCTGGTCTTGTGGTGCAGTGCGACGTGTATCCCCATGGCCGCCCTTATGCCGAAAGATGCCGCCCAAGTCTTGGGCGGATGCAAGATTAGCACCAGAGACGGGCGCGGCGCGCGGCGGCGCCGTCTCTATCTGGTCTCCCCGGAGGGGAGAGGCGCTAGATTTCGATTTGTGTGCCGAGTTCGACGGTCCGGTTGGCCGGAATGCGGAAGAAGTCGGCGGCACTCGTCGCGTTCCGTTGCAGGAAGATGAACATCGCCTCGCGCCAGCGGCCAAGCCCGGCGGCGGCCCGCGCAATGAACTTGTCGCGGCCGAAGAAGTACGAGGTCGTCATCGGCTCTGCGGCGAAACCCTCGCGCCCCGCACACTGCTCCAGCACCGCGGGAACGTTCGGCGGCTGCATGAAGCCGTAGCGGGCCACGATGCGGTAGAAGCCGCAGCCGAGCTTCTCGAACGCGACGCGCTCGGCGAGCGGCACCCAGGGCCGGTCCGCCGTTTCCACCGTGACGATCGCGATGCGGTCGTGCAGCACGTGATTGTGCTTGAGGTTGTGCAGCAGCGCGTGGGGCACCACGCCGGCGCGCTGCGACAGGAAGACGGCCGTGCCCGGCACGCGCCGCGCACCGTTTCCCGAATACCCGGCCTTCTGCTTATCGGCGATGCGCGCCACGAAGTCGGCGAGCGGCAGCGCATCGGTCTCGGCGCGGCGTTGCGCGGCGTCGCGCTGGCTGACCCACACCGCGATGACGGTGAAGACCAACGCGGCCATCATCAGCGAAACCCAGCCGCCTTCGGGAATCTTCACCAGGGTCGAGAGAAAGAAGGCAACGTCGATCGCGAGGAACGGCGCCACGAGCATCCCGGCGGCCGGTCTTGACCAGCCGCGCACGCGGCGGAGATAGAAGTAGCCGAGCACCGTCGTCGCCACCATGAGGCCGGTGACGGCGATGCCGTAGGCCGCGGCGAGATTGCTCGACGTGTGGAAGCCCAGCACGAGGGCGAGCACGCCGACGAACAGGAATGCGTTGATGTGCGGCATGTAAACCTGGCCCATCTCGCGCGTCGAGGTGTGGCGGATCGTTAGACGCGGCAGGAAGCCGATCAGTACGGCCTGGCGCGAGAGCGAATAGGCCCCCGAGATCACGGCCTGCGAGGCGATGACCGTGGCCAGGGTGGCCAGCGCGATCATCGGATAGAGGCCCCAGGACGGCACCAGCAGATAGAACGGATTTTCGACGGCCGCCGGCGTGCGCAGCAGCAGCGCGCCCTGGCCGAAATAGTTCAGCAATAGGCCCGGCAGCGCCACGAACAGCCAGGCAAGGCTCATCGCGCGGCGGCCGAAATGTCCGAGATCGGCATACAGCGCCTCGCAGCCGGTGACCGCGAGCACGACGACGCCGAGCGCGAGAAATCCGGTCAGCTTGTGCTCGAGGAAGAACGCGACGGCGTGGGCGGGATTGAGCGCGGCGAGAACGGCAGGGGTTTGCGCGATGGAAACGGCGCCGAGCGCGCCAAGGACCGCGAACCAGACGAGCATGACCGGGCCGAATAGTCCGCCGACCGTGCCGGTGCCGCGCTTCTGCACGGCGAACAGCAGAACGATGACGACGATGGCGGCCGGGACGATCCATCGCTCGAACAGCGGCGTCGCGACTTTCAAGCCTTCGACTGCGCTCAGCACCGAAATGGCCGGCGTCAGCAGCGCGTCGCCGAAGAACAGCGCGGCGCCGACCATGCCGAGCGCCAAGGCCCACCGGCGGCGGCGCCCCTGCCCGAGCTTTTCGGCCACGAGCGCCATCAGCGCCAGCGTACCGCCCTCACCACGGTTGTCGGCGCGGAGGATGAACAGGACGTATTTGACGGTGACGACGAGGATCAGCGACCAGAACACCAGCGACAGGATGCCGAGGATGTGCGGCAGCGTGGGCGTGATGCCGGTGCCGGCCCCGAAACACTCGCGGATCGTGTAGAGCGGGCTGGTGCCGATGTCGCCATAGACAACGCCAAGTGCACCGAGGGTCAGGCGCTGCCAGCCTTGGGCGCGCCCGTCTTGCGGGGTCATGGACCCCTCCTATCGATGTGGGTGATAGGTAAATCTTACGATCCACTCGCACCTGCGAAATGCGGCCCAGCGCAATGCTGCAATGCGAAAAATTCATCCATGGACGGTGAAACCAAATGTTCCAGAATAACTCAAATCACTGAAATAATTGAAAAATAAGTCGCCCAACGGACTCGCCGCCTACTCGATGCGCCCCGCCCTGCGACACTGCAGGCCGCAGAGCGTGGCCCCGCCGCACCCCTCTTCCGCGCCCGCTAAGCGGCTCGGACGTCGGCAATCCTGCCCTGGGTGAGCGATACGAGTTCGGCCGGCGTCAGCGGGAACACCGCATGGGGTGTTCCGGCCGCGGCCCAGATGTTCTTCAGCTGCAGCAGATCCGCGTCGATCAGCACGACCGGCGGCGTGTCGTGCGCGACGGGCGGCACGCCGCCGATGACGAAGCCGGTGCGCGCGCGCACGAATTCAGCATCGGCCTTGCCGATACCCTCGCCGATCAGCGCCGCCACTTTCTTCTCGTCGACGCGGTTGACGCCCGAGGCCATCACCAGCACCGCGCGTTGCGAAGGCTTGGCGCGGAATATGATCGATTTCGCGATCTCGGCCACGGTGCAGCCGACCGCGGCGGCGGCCTCGGCGCTCGTCCGCGTGCTTGCCGGCATCACGCGCACGCGGCCCGCATGGCCGAGCGCCGTCAGCGCATCCTGAACGCGCTGCGCGGCAGGCGGCAGCGCCGCCGGAGAAACCGTATCGTCGTTCATGCCGTTGCGCTCATCCGATCAGGTTTTCGAGGCCGCGCACGAGGCCGCGGACGCCGGAGACCTTGCGGATCGCGAGCAGCGTGCCGGCGACGTAGGGCGACGCGCTCGACCCGGCATCGTGCCGGATCGTGAGGCGCTCGTCCGGCGCGCCGAACACGCTCTCGACCGACAGCACGTATCCCGGCATGCGCACGCTGTGCACCTGCACCGGATGCTCGCCGGTCTTCACCGAAGCGCCGCGCGTGGCCGGAATGCCGGTGAGTTTTTCCACCGGCGTCGAGCTGGGCGCCTGGCGCCGCGCCGACAGGATTTCGGCCAGCTCGCGGCCGGTGCCCGACGGGGTATCGGGTTTGCCGGCGCCCGCATAGTCGATGATCTCGACGTCGTGCACGTAGCGCGCAGCCTCGAGCGTGAAACGCTTCAGCAAGGTCGCGGTGATCGAGAAATTGCCGGCGGCGATGACGCCGACTCCGGCCGCCGCGGCCTTGGATTCGATTTCCGCATAGTCGGGCGCGCCGAGGCCCGACGCGCCGACGACGACGTGCCGCCCCGCGGCGATGGCGGAGAGCACATGGCCTTTCACGGCGTTCGGCTTCGTGTAATCGACGACGACGTCGGACGGCGTGCGCAGCGCTTCCTCGAGCGTGGCGACGATGGTGACGCCGCTGGGCGCGAGGCCGGCTGCCTCGCCCGCATCGCGACCGGCGCCGCCGCGGCTGACCGCGGCCACCAGCGCGAGATCGTCGGTTTTGGCCATCGCGGCGACGAGCGCGCGGCCGACCCATCCGGTGGCCCCAGCCAGAACGATGCGGATCATTGCGCCAATTCGTGCGAGCGCTTCGCGGCGGCGGCGATGGCCTTGTTCATCAGCGCGGGCAGCGCGTCGGGGGCCATCAGCACCTTCAACGCCGCCTCGGTGGTGCCGCCCGGGCTGGTCACGTTCTCGCGCAATTTTCCGGGCTCCTCGGGCGAGACGACGAGCAGCGCGCCGGCGCCGGCCACCGTCGCGCGTGCGAGTTGCGCCGCCAGCTTCGGCGGCAGGCCGGCCTCGACACCCGCCTTGGCCATGCATTCGGTCAGCAGGAACACATAAGCGGGGCCGCTGCCGGAGACGGCGGTGACCGCGTCCATCTGCTCTTCGTCCGTCACCCAGACGACTTCGCCGACCGCCATCAGCAGCTCTTGGCAGAGCGCGTGCTGGGGCGCCGAGACATAGGCATTGGCGATGGCGGCGGTGATGCCGCGGCCGATCGCGGAGGCCGTGTTCGGCATTGCGCGCACGATCGCCGAGCGCTTGCCGAGCGCATCCTGGAAATAGTCGATCGTGCGCCCGGCCGCGATCGAGAGCACGGCGGCGCCGTCCTGCGCGAAACGGCGGAAATTCGGCGCCACCTCGTCCATGGCTTGCGGCTTCACCGCGAGGACGACGATATCAGGCTTGTAGGCGCCGGAAAGCTCGTGCGGGGATTTCGCGTGCGCGATGCCCGGCGGCAGCGCGGCCGTGGCCTTCGCGAAGGACGACGCTTCGGGCTCGACGACGGTGATCGACGCGGGCGCGCGCCCGGCCTCGATCCATCCACTGAGCAGGGCCCCGCCCATCTTGCCGCAGCCGACGAGCAAAACCCCGCCGGCCGCGCTGGTCATGGGGTCATGCCTCGCCGACGGTTTCCAGCAACGAGGCGGCGATCGCCTCTTGGGCGGTCTTACCGCCCCAGGTGACGAATTGGAAGGCAGGGTAGAATCGCTCGCATTCGGTCAGCGCGATGTCGACCATGTCTTCGAGTTGCTCGACGCTGGCGCCCTGGGCGCCGCGCAGCAGCACCGTGTGGCGGAACACCGGGGTTGATTCCTCGGCCGGCAGCACGAACGCGCCGAGCCATAGCTTCGTGTTGATGAGGGTCAGCAATTCGGCCACCGGCGTGAAGCGCTTCTTCGGCACTTTCATGTCCATGAAGCACGAAAGGTGCATGGCCGAGAGATCTTCGCTCCACACGAAATGGAGGTGGTAGGCGCACCAGTGCCCGGGAAATTCGACCGACAATTCGTCGTCGGCGGCGCGCTGGAACGACCATTCGTTGGCGGCGACGATTTCTTCGACGATATCGAGGGGGTTGCGGGCGGCTCTCGTCTCGCGTTGGGCTAAGGCGGTCATAACGGCGTATCGTCCTCCTCGCGGCGGCGGCCGGCTGGAGAGCCGCCGCGCTCCTGCGGTTCGCTGTCGCCGTATTCCCCCGGTCGAGATGTTGTGGCCGAGGGCCACGGGAACACCACCCGTCGATCACGTTGCCAAATCCGGAGTCGCGCCGCAATAGGTTTTGCGGGCCTAGCGTGATGATTCCACAAGGGATTGAGTGATGAACGGGACGAGTCGGTCTAATCGCTTGAAATGACTCAGGTCCGCGCCGAAACGGGCTGTGCATAGCGCATGGATGCCGAGTGCGTTGGGGGCGCGCTGCGGTCGCCCTGGCAGAGCCGAGCGTGCCGTCTGCGACGAAGGGAAGGCGCGTTGGCGCCAATGGGAGCGGCAGTGCGCTTCCGGCGGAGGCAGGGCGCGCGCAGCGCGCCCCTACGCTTTCGCCGCTTTACCTTCGAGTTCGGCCAGGCGCGCTTCGAGTGCGGCCACCCGAGCGGCCAGCGCTTCCTGCTCGTCGCGGGCCTTGGCGGCCATCGCACGCGCAACCTCGAAATCCTCGCGCGGAACGAGATTGGCGTCGGCAAGCATCGCCGTGAGGCGCGCCTTGATCATCCCCTCGACCTCGCCGCGGAAGC
>CAZUYG010000030.1:0-12316 GCA_964624265.1 uncultured Candidatus Odyssella sp. | reverse complement strand
CTTCACGCGGCGCAGGAAGCCCTCGTCGACCAGCTGTTTGATCGCCTGCCGCGCGGTCATGCGGCTCACGTCGAAGCGCGCGGCCACTTCCTCGTCGCCGTAAAAGCGCGTTTCGGCGGCGCTCAGCGAGATTTCCGCGACAAGGCGGCGTGCGATCTGTGCGTACAGCGGCAGCGGCGACGACCGGTCGATGGCGCCGGGCGCAAATCTGGCCTCCGTCGGCAGCTTGACGTCGAGACGCACGGGCGAATACCCTCGCTTCTTGTCTAGACATTAATACAAGGCGCCTGGGATGTAAACCGGATGCTTTCCGGGTTATTCGCAGGCGGCTTCGGGGATCACGTCATGAATCGGCACGCGCAGGCGCGCATCCGGAAACGATTGCGGCGCACGTCGGGGATTGCGCGATGGCGGTGAGACCCCCGGCGACGTCGACGCCGGGCAACGCCGCCAAACGCCTGCTCCCCGGCGTCGCCGTGGCGGGCGTGATCGCCATGGCCTCGACGTTTCTGAGCGAGCACTATGGCGGCCCGGTCATGCTGTTCGCGCTGCTGATCGGCATGGCGTTCCACTTTCTCTCCCAGGAAGGCCGGTGCGCGCGCGGAATCGATTTCGCCGCGCGCACCGTGCTGCGCCTCGGCGTCGCGCTGCTCGGTTTCCGGATCAGCGTGGACCAGCTCGCGGCGCTCGGCTGGCGCGCGCCGCTCGTCGTCTGCGCGGCGGTGGCGGCGACGATTCTGCTGGGCATGGTGGCCGCGCGCGCGTTCCGGCAGACGAGGCAATTCGGCATCCTGACCGGCGGCGCTGTCGCCATCTGCGGGGCGTCGGCGGCGCTCGCCATCGCGTCGGTGCTGCCCAAACACCCGAATGCCGAGCGCGACACGATCTTCGCCGTCATCGGCGTGACCACCCTCAGCACGGCGGCGATGGTCATCTATCCGCCGCTGATGGGCGTGCTCGGGCTCGGCGACGCCGATCTCGGGTTCCTGCTCGGCGCCACGATCCACGACGTGGCCCAGGTCGTGGGCGCCGGCTACAGCGTTTCCACCACCGCCGGCGACGTCGCGACGATCTCCAAGCTGATGCGCGTCGCGTTGCTGGTGCCGGTGGTGGCGGCGCTGGCCATGGCCTACCGCAGCCCGGGCGGAGAGGGCGCGCGGCGCGGTCTCATGCTGCCGTGGTTCCTCGTCGCCTTCGTCGTGTTCGCGGCGGTGAGCAGCACCGGCATCGTGCCGAAGCTGGCGACCGACTACTTCAACCATGCCTCGCGCTGGTGCCTGGTCATCGCGATCGCGGCGCTCGGCATGAAAACGTCGCTCGCGGCGCTGGGCAAGCTCGGCTGGCGCCCGGTGGCGCTCATGGTTGCCGAAACCGTGTTTCTCGCGGCCCTCGTCGTGGCGGTCATGCTCTGAGGCGAAAGGGCCGGCGAATGATCCGGCCCGCCGGTTGACCTGCATCGGAGCGGGTGCGATTAAATCTTCGCGAGTAATCGAATGGTCTCGGTTTGGCGGAGATTTCGCGCCGTCTCCGCGGCCGATCCGATCGCGTCCGGGGCGGCGATCCTGCCCGGGCGGTGCCGTCCGAGCGTCCATGACAGCCACTGCACGCCAGCCCGACCCGAGGGAAACAGGCTTGCGCACGTCCTACCGGACCGCGCTTGCCGTGCTCGTTCTCGGCGCGATCTCGACGCTCGCCGTCTTCACGGCAGCCTGGCGCGAGCATCGCGCGACGGTGCAGGCGGAACTGCGATCGGAAGTCGAAATCGGAACCCGCAGTTTCCAATTCGCGATCGCCGACTACGTGGATCTCGTCGTTGCGCTCCAGGCTTACGCCGAAGGGAGCGGCGGCGCGCCCGACCACCGGCAGCTGCGCGCCATCCTGGCCCGGCTGGCGCGCGGCCAGCCCGCCGTGCAAAGCCTCGCCTATCTGCCGCGCGTCCGGCGGGAGCAGCGCGCCGATTTCGAGCGAACGGCGCGCGCCGCCGGATGGCCCGACTTTGCGATATTGGAGCACGGCGCCGACGGCCGCGACCGCCCCGCCGCCGGGCGAAGCGAATATTTCCCGTTCTATTTCTTCGCACCCTTGGACCGGAACCGAAGCACGGCCGGCTTCGACATGGCGAGCGATCCCGTGTACCGCGCCGCGATGGAGCGCGCGCGCGATTCCGGCGAGCCCGCTGGAATCGCACGGGCGGTTCTCGTCGACGAGCCCGCCAAGCGTGCGCTGATCGCGCTGGCGCCCGTGTATGCGACGCCGGATCTGCCGGCCAGTCCTGAAAGCCGGCGCGAGGCGCTGGTCGGCTTCGCGATGGGCGCTTTCCGCATGGGCGACATGATCGAGCACATCGTCGAGCAAACCGGCGCGTTGCGCGGCTTCGACCATTATTTCTTCGAAGGCGAGACGGTGGGGGCGGAGACCTTCTTCTTCGCGCGCCGCGCCGGCCCTGCGCCGGGCGCGCCGGCGCCGTTCGGCGCCGAACAGATCGCCCGAGGCATCGCCACCGTCATCGACGTGATGGACCGCCGGTGGACGGTCGTTTCGATCCCCGCCGGAGCGCCGCTGTTCGATCCGGGGGCGCTGGCGTGGGCCGTACTGGCGATCGGGACCTTCGGCACCGCCGCCGGATTCATGTATTCGATTTCGGCCACGCGGCGCACGCGGGAATTGCTGTCGCTGGCATTCGGTCTCCGCGAGTCGAAGGCGGCGCTCGAGCGCGAAATCGCCGAGCGCGAAAGAACGCAAGACCAGCTCTCGGCGGCGCTCAAGATCGTCGAGAACAGCTCGACGGTGTTGAGCCGCTGGCGCTTCGCGCCCGGCGAAAGCGCGCCGCGACTGGAATACGCGTCTCCGAACTTCCGGCGGTTCGGCTGGACGGTGGAGGATGTGCTGCCGCCGAGAGGCCAGTTCCTCAACGCCGTCCACCCCGACGACCGCGACCGCCTTGCCCGCTCTTTGGCCGCCGCCATCGCCGAACGCCGCGGCGAGACGCAAGACGAGTTCCGCATCGTCGGCCAAGACGGAGCGGTGCGCTGGGTCGGCGGCCACATGACGTTCGAGTGGGATGCCGCGAGCGGCGCCGGACACTCGGTGGGGCTGCTGCGCGACATCACCGAGCGCAAGAACGCCGAGGAAACGCTGCTGCGCGAGCGCGATTTCGGCGCCGCCCTCGTCGACGGGTTGCCGGGAATCTTCTTCGTGCTGGACGCCGACGCCCGGATCGTCCGCCACAACGCCAATCTCGCGAACGTCACCGGACGGACGGTCGAAGAACTCCGGGGACTGAGCGGCTTCGCGAATATCGCTCCGCCGGACCACGCGATGGTCCGCGCGCGGATCGCGGACGTGTTCGAGATCGGCCACGCCGAAGCCGAAGTCGGCATATTGCACACGGACGGGTCGGTTCGCCGCTTCTACATCACGGCGCGCCGCATCGAGCTCGACGGCGCGCCGGGGGTTCTCGGCATGGGCGTTGACGTCACCGAGGCGCGCGAGGCGGAACGGCTGCTCCGAGAGAGCGAGGAAAAGTTCCGCACGGTTTTCGGCGCGGTGACCGAGGGGATTCTCCTCTGCGATCCGGCCGCCGGCACGATTGCCGATCTGAACGAATCGGCGTGCGCGCTCTATGGCTACGCGCGCGAAGAGCTGGTCGGGCGCACGATCGAAGCGGTGTCGAGCGGCGTGCCGCCCTACACGCAGGCAGACGCGATGCGGCTGATCCAGGCGGCGGGAGCGGGCGGGCCGCAATCCTTCGAGTGGCACTGCCGGACCAAGGAGGGGCGCCTGTTCTGGGCGGAGATCGCCATCCGTCAGGCGGCGTTCGGCGCCCGCACGCTGGCACTCGCCACGCTGCGCGACATCACGGAGCGTAAGCAGGCGGCCGCGCAGATCCTGCAGATGGCGCGATACGATGCGCTGACCGGCCTCGCCAACCGGCGCGTCTTCGCCGAAGCCGTGCAGCAGGCGATCGCGCGGACCCAGCGCGGCGCGCGGGGCTTCGCCGTGCTCTATCTCGACCTCGACCATTTCAAGGACGTCAACGACACGCTCGGGCATCCGGTCGGCGACCGGCTGCTGCGGGCGGTCGCCGGGCGGCTCAAGGATTGCGTGCGCGAAACGGACACGGTCGCCCGCTTCGGCGGCGACGAGTTCGCGGTGCTTGCGCTCGACATCACGGATCCCACCGACGCCGGCGTTCTCGGCGACAAGGTTCTGAAGGCGCTGAGCCGTCCCTATTCCATTTCCGGCAACGAGATCCGCAGCGGCACCAGCGTCGGCATTTCCGTCTACGGACCGGATTCTCCCCATGTCGAGACCCTGCTCGCGCATGCCGACGTGGCGCTTTATCGCGCGAAGTCGGAGGGCCGCGGCACCTACCGCTTCTTCACCGGCTCGATGGATGCCGAAGTGCGCAAGCGCGTGAAGCTCGACGCCGATCTGCGCACCGCGCTCGACACCGACCAGATGTTCCTCCTCTATCAGCCGCAGGTCGAAGCCGCGTCCGGCCGGATCGTGGGCGTGGAGGCGCTCGTGCGCTGGCGGCGCCAGGACGGCACCATCATGACGCCCGACGAATTCATCGGCGCGGCCGAGAAGAACGGCCTCATCGTCCCGCTCGGCCGGTGGGTGCTCCACGCCGCCTGCCGTCAGGCGAAGGCGTGGCGCGAGGCCGGCGTCCCGCCGGTCACGATGGGCGTCAATCTCTCCGCGCTGCAGTTCAAGGTTCCGCTCGAACTCGAAAAAGACATCGCCGCCGCCCTCGCCGAGAACGGCGTGCCGCCGCATCTGCTCGAGCTGGAACTGACCGAATCGGTGCTGATGAAAGCGTCGCGCGAGCACAACGACGTCCTGATGCGGCTGCGCAGGCATGGCCTGCGCCTCGCGATCGACGATTTCGGCACCGGCTTTTCGTCGCTCGACTATCTGCGCCGTTTCCCCGTCGACCGCATCAAGATCGCCCAGGTCTTCATCATCGACCTGGTGACGGCGGCGGGCGACGCCGCGATCGTCAAGGCCGCGATCGGCCTGGCGCGCGAACTCGGCATCAGCGTGATCGCGGAGGGCGTGGAAACCGAGGCGCAGCTCCGCCTGCTGCAGGCCTGGGGCTGCCGCGAAGTGCAGGGCTACTTCTTCGGGAGACCGGTCGCGGCCGAGGTGCTGCTGCCGTTCCTGCGCGGAGGCCGAATGGCCGCGGGCAAGCCCGTGCGATCCGGCTCCCTCAGTTGAGGCCGGACGCCTCCGGCGCTTCGCCGCTGATCGCTTCGACGAACGCCTTGTCGAGCCCGAAATAGGCGAGGCGCGATATGAAGCGCGGGCGCGCGCCCGAAGTCTCGAACACGCCGCGAAGCGTGCCGTCGATGTTTTCGCCGATGTAGCGATAGGTGACGAGCGGCTGCGTGGTGATGGTTTCCCCCTCCATCCCGACCACTTCCGTCACTTCCGTCACGCGGCGCACGCCGTCGCGCATCCGTTCCACCTGGACGATGAGATCGAAGGCGCTCGCGATCTGGGCGCGGATCGAGCGTGCCGGCAGATCGACGTTCGCCATCAGCACCAGATTCTCGACGCGCGCGAGCGCGTCGCGCGGCGAGTTGGCGTGGACGGTGGACATCGAACCGCTGTGGCCCGTGTTCATGGCCTGCAGCATGTCGAGCGCCTCGGCGCCGCGCACCTCGCCGAGGATGATGCGGTCGGGCCGCATGCGCAGGGCATTCTTGACGAGATCGCGCTGCGCGATCTGGCCGCGGCCTTCGACGTTGGACGGCCGCGTTTCGAGCTGGACCACGTGCGGCTGCTGCAGTTGCAGCTCCACCGCGTCTTCGATCGTGATGATTCGCTCGCCGTGGTCGATCGAGCGCGAGATCGCGTTGAGGAGCGTCGTCTTTCCCGAGCCGGTCCCGCCCGAAATCACGATGTTGAGCCGGCAGCGGCCGGCGATCTTGAGGATCTGCGCGACGTTGGCCGACATGCTGTCTCGTGCCACGAACTCGTCGAGACCCATGAAGTTCTTCGAGAACTTGCGGATCGAGAGATTCGGGCCTTTGAGCGTGAGCGGCCAGATGATGGCGTTGACGCGGCTGCCGTCGGCAAGCCGGGCATCGAGCATCGGGCTCGATTCGTCGATCGGGCGGTTAACGCTCGCCGCGATGCGCCGGATCATGTGCAGAACGTGCTCGGCGGACCGGAAGTGCATGCCCGTCAGCTCGAGCTTGCCCCTGCGCTCGACGTAGATCTGGTTCGGCCCGTTCACGAGGATGTCGGAGACGGACTCGTCGTGCAGCAGCGGCTCGAGCGGGCCGAGGCCGACCATGTCGTCGACGATCTCGACGGCGAGATTGCGCTGCTCCGCCGCGTTGAGCAGGAAGTGCCGCTCGTTCGCGATCGCGGCAACGGCCTGCTCGACGTGCGCCATCAGTTCGGCGGGCGAGAGCCGGACGGCCACTTCCGACTGCACGGCGGACAATACCTCGTCGCGGATGACGTCGCGCGCCGAGACGTTCGTGGGCAGGTCCTGCACGCGGCGGTCGGCGGCGCTTTCCGCAGCCCGCACCGGCCGCGCAAGCGAAGGCGCCGGTGGCGTCGCCGCGGGGGCCGAAGCCGCTTTCGGCGGCGGGGCGGGCGGCGGCGGTGCCACCGCGGCTTGCTGACTGCGCAATCCGAAGGCCTTGGTCATGGCTGGAACAGCCGCGCGAAGAACGACGGCGGATGAGTCTCGCCGGCTTCGCCGGCGAGGCCGCGGAAGACCGGCGCCAGGCCGTGCAGCAGGCTGCGGCACCGGGGCAACGCCGGATGGCCGAGATTCGCGGCCTTGGCGACTTCGGCGTCGAACGGGATCACCGCGTCGAACGGCTGGCCGAGCGCGCGCGCGAACTCTTCCTGGCTCAGGGCGCCCGGCGCGCCCGCCTTGTTGAGAATTTGCCAAATGGTGTGGCCCGGGCTGCCGGCGCCGATGATCTCGCGCCAGCGCACCATCTCCCGCGCCGAAGCGAGCGTCGCGTCGCCCACCAGCATGACGACGCCGGCGCCTTCGATGACCTTGCGCAATCGCGCGCCCGACCAATGCGGCAGATCGACGAACACGAAGCGGTGACGCCCCTGCAGCTTGGCGATCAATTCGAGCGCCGCCTCGGCCTTCGTGGCGATGGGGTCGGAAAGCAGCTCGAGCGACGCGAGCACCGAAAGCCGGTCCGTGACCTTCGTCACGGCGCGCGCCAGCAGCAGATCGTCGACGCGCTCCGGATGCTCGAGCGCCTCGCGCAGCGCGTGGCTGGGCTCCACATCGAGCTGGAGCGCCGCATCGCCGCTCTGCAGATCGAGATCGAGCAGCGCCACGTGGCGCTTCAGGCCCTCGGCAAGATGCCAGGCGGTGTTCACCGCGATCGTCGACGTGCCGACCCCGCCGCGCACCCCGAACACGACGACGGTCTTTCCGGTATGGGGGGAGGCGGACGTCTCGCCGGCGCCGGAAATCGCGCTCTGGCAGGCCTGGGCGAGCAGTTCGGGCACGATCGGCTTGAAGAAGTATTCCGCGACGCCGAGACTCTTCAGCGAACGGTAGAGGACGATGTCGTTGCGGTCGCCGATCACCATCACGGTGGTCGACGGGTCGCAGACTTCGGCGAGATGGCGCAGGTGCGCGAGCGGATCTCCGAGGCCCGAAATGTCGATCACCAGGATGCGCGGCGACTGCACGCGGCCGAGCACGGCGAACGCCTTGTCGACGCTGGCGCGCTCGACGTCGGCGGCGATCAGGGCGAGGTCGGTGAAGCATTTGCGCACGGCCGCCGCCGTTTCGTCGTCGGTGACGAAGGCGAGGGCGAGGTGCCCGGCGTCCAGATTTGGAGCCGTGTCGGCAGGGGAGTTGGTGTCGGGCGGCACGTGCGACCTCCGGTGCTGCGGCGGTGCGCGACGGCCCCGCGGCGAATCCCGCCCGCATCAGATCGCTGCGTGGTTAAGAACCCGTTTCCGACGCCCGCGGCGAATCGTGCGCGGCGCCTCGCGCGCCCGACCCCGGACGCGCCCCGCCCCGGTCCGTCGCCATGAAATCGAAGCCGGCGCTAGACCGTCAGCACGATCTTGCCGACATGCGCGCTCGTTTCCATGCGGGCATGGGCCTTGGCCGCTTCGGCCAGCGGAAACGTGGAATCGATCACCGGCTTGATCTTGCCGTTCGCGATCAGCGGCCAAATTTCGCGCCGCAGCGAATTGGCAACCGCGCCCTTTTCCGCCACCGGACGGGCGCGCAGGACCGAGCCGACGATCGTCAGCCGCTTGCGGAGCACGAGGCCGAGATCGATCTTGGCCTCGCGGCCGCCGAGCAGCGCGATCAGCGAGAGACGGCCTTCGATAGCGAGCGCCGCGACGTTGCGCTCGAAATACTTGCCGCCGACCATGTCGAGGATCACGTCGGCCCCCTTCTTGGCCGTGTCCGCGAGCGTGGCTTCGACGAAATCCTGGGTGTTGTAGTTGATCGCGCGGTCGGCGCCGAGCTTCACGCAGGCCGCGCACTTTTCGTCGGAGCCGGCGGTGGCGAGCACGCGCGCGCCCGTTGCCTTGGCCATCTGGATCGCGGTGGTTCCGATCCCCGACGTGCCGCCGTGGATGAGAATCGTCTCGCCCGCCTTGAGGCGCGCGCGGTCGAACACGTTCTGCCACACGGTGAAGAACGTCTCGGGCAGCGCGGCCGCCTCGACCATGCCGAGGCCCTTCGGCACCGGCAGGCATTGCGGCACCGGCGCCGTGCAGTATTCGGCGTAGCCGCCGCCGCTCACCAGCGCGCAGACTTCGTCGCCCACCTGAAGGCCGCCGGCGCCCGCGCCGAGCGCGGCGACGGTGCCCGCGATCTCGAGGCCCGGAATGTCGGAGGCCCCCGGCGGCGGCGGATAGGTGCCCTTGCGCTGCTCGACGTCGGGCCGGTTGACGCCGGCCGCCGCAACCTTGATCAGCACTTCGCCCTGTCCCGGCGCCGGGATCGGGCGTTCGCCGGGTTTCAACACTTCGGGCCCGCCGGGCTGCGCGATTTCGATGGCTTTCATGCGGGCGGGGAGGGCGTTCATCGCTCTTCGGTCTCCATCATGGGATCGTGGGAACGGCGGGAGACTTAGGCCGTGCCGCGGGCATTGTCATGCCGCAAATCGGTATGGCGTATCCGTTGGAATTTCGCGCTGAAACGGCGCCTTCGATCCGTACAAATCCCGAGTAGCGGTTAAGAATTCCGGGGCGATTTCGTGTGAAGAGCCAATAGTTATTTGGCCAATACTCATTGGATATGTAAGAACAATTGAGGCAGTTCTTGACTCGGAAATAGATTAGATATGGTAAATTTCCAATATTGAAACAGCAAAAACCGTTCGTACACGAATCCAAATCGAGTCGCGCGAATAGGTTGTGATTCCCGTGATTCATAATCCTCGTAACTTTACTCATTTTTTCCGTTGCGCCCCCCGGGATGGTTTGGTAAGGGGGCAGGTACTCGGGTCATGGACAATTAGGACAAGGGGGCAAGGATGGCCGGATGGCTGCGCCGCCTCAAGCGGTTGAGCATTCGACGTCGCGCCTTGACGGAATTCTTCCCGGAACGCGAATTCCATTATCGCACCGAGGGCAGGGTCCGTTATTTCGTACTCTCGAGCCGCGCACAGGCAGGTCTGTGTGCGATATTCGCGCTAGCCGTTTCCTGGTCGATCTTCGCCACGTTCTATTTCGTGAGCTTCGACGGGGTTCTTCAGGAGAAGAACCGCGAGCTCGCCATGGCGCGCAAGAGCGAGCGCGAGCTGATGGGCGAGGTGCTCCGGTTCAACTCCCGCTTCAAGGACCTGACCGAGAACATCGCCCGGAGCCGGGCGGAGCTGCTGCGGGTCGCCGGCGGCGCCCAGGATTTCAAGCCGGGCTCGACGGACAATCTCAGCCCGGCCGAGCGGCAGAAGCTCGCCGAGTCGATGGCGGCCTTCAAGGCGCTGTCGCAGAGCTGGCAGGACCTCAATAACAAGAGCTCCAAGCTCGAAGGCGAACTCAAGGCGCTCGCGCAGGAAGTCGAGATCTCGCTCGGGGAGCAGACCAAGCTCCGCGTCGACCGCGACAAGCTCACCGCGCAGCTGCGCGACATGGGCGAGCAGCTCGCGGCCTCGCGCGCCACCAACGAGCGCCTGCTGGCCGATATCGAGCAGGGCAAGTTCTTCAAGAAGGAGCGCGACGCGTTCTCGGCGCGCATCCGCACGCTCGACGAAGAAGTGCAGTCGCTGCGCAGCGCCAGCGCGCGCATGCGCCAGCGTGCCGAAGCGAAGGCCGAGGAAGAGAAGGGCCTGCGCCGCGAACGCGATGCGCTGTCGGGCCGCGTGCGCGCGCTCGAAGACGAACTCACGGCGATGCGCGCCTCGCAGGAGCGGCTCGTCGAAAACCTGTTCGACCGCTCGAAGAAGGGCGTGGCCGATCTCGAACGCGTCGTCGCCATGACCGGTCTCGACATCGACCGCATGATCGGCACGAAAGGCCGCGGCGGGCCGCAGGTCGAGGCGAAATACACCGAAGACGAAACGCTCAACGAGCGCGTCACCGATCTCCGCCGCCGGCTCGAGCGCTGGCAGTCCCTGCAGTCGGCGGTGAAGAACCTGCCTCTTGTCGCGCCGCTGGGCGAATACCGGCTCGCCAGCGGCTTCGGCGGCCGCCGCGATCCGTTCACGGGCCGCTGGGCCGCGCACAACGGCATCGACATGGCGGTACAGGCCGGCACGCCGATCCACGCAACCGGGCCGGGCACGGTCGTGCTCACCGGCTGGCACGGCGGTTATGGCTGGATGGTCGAGGTCGATCACGGCATGGGCGTCCGCACGCGCTACGCCCACATGCAGCAGATTTTGGCCGAGAAGGGCCAGAAGGTCGAAGTCGGCTCGAAGATCGGCCTCGTCGGCTCGTCCGGGCGCAGCTCCGGCCCGCATCTCCATTATGAGATCCTGATCGACGGCAAGGCCGTCGATCCCACCAACTTCCTCACGGCAGGACGTTATGTTCTCAAGAGATAGGCAGAAAGCGATCGAGACCATGCCCGCAGACCTTCCCGTCAAGACGGTGGATATTCCGGCGCCGAAGCCGCGGACGTCGAAGACGAGCATGCCTTCGATCGTCAGCGAAGGCCTGCACATCGCCGGCAACCTGTTTTCCGACGGCGACGTTCAGGTGGACGGCCGCGTCGAGGGCGACGTGCAGGGCCGCAACATCACGGTCGGCGCGACCGGGACGGTCGTGGGCAAGATCATCGCCGACGAGGCGATGATCAGCGGCGCCGTCAACGGCGAGATTCGCGCACGCGCCGTCGTTCTCACGCGCACGTCCAAAGTCGCCAGCGACGTGACGCAGGAAAGCATCAGCATCGAGGCGGGCGCCGTGTTCGAAGGCACCTGCCGCCGCCCGGGCTCGGGCGGCACCGCCGCCAAGGGCTCGAACGGCGCGCACAAGGCGAGCGAACTGCTGCTGACCACGCCGGCCGCGGAGAAGGTAAAGGTCTAACGCCCGCGCCCATTCGGCAGGACGGTTACGCAGGGGCGGGTTTCAAACCCGCCCTTTTGCTTTTCCGGCGATCGTGCCGGCGAGGCCGTTTCCCCGGCTGCGGAGCGCGCCAGCGATCCCGCTCGCTCAGGCGGCGTTCCGGATCACGTCCGCAAACAGCGCCGGGTCGGCGTTGCCTCCGGAGCACACCACCACCGCCGTCTTGCCGCGCAGCGCGTAGCGGCCGGCGAGAAGAGCGGCGAGCCCCACCGCGCCGCCGGGCTCGACGACGAGCTTGAAATGCACGAAGGCCGCGGCCATCGCGCGGCGCACCTCGGCTTCCGTCACGACGAAGCCGCCGGCGAGCAGGCGCCGGTTCAGCGCGAACGTCATCTCGCCCGGCGTCGGGGACATCAGCGCATCGCAGATCGAGGGTTTCGACGCGTCGACCGTCACCCGCTCGCCGGCGACCAGCGAACGCGCCGTGTCGTCGTAGTGTTCGGGCTCGCAGGCGAAGACGTCCGTCTTCGGCATCTTGTGGCGCAGCGCCAGCGCGCTGCCGGCGATGAGTCCGCCGCCGCCGACCGGCACGAACACCGCGTCGGGAACGGCGCCGAGCGCCGCGCACTGGTCGGCGATCTCGTTGCCGACGGTGCCCTGGCCGGCGATCACGTAGCGGTCGTCGAACGGCTTCACGAGCACGGACTTCTTCTCGCGCTGGAGCGCGCCGGCGATCGTCTCGCGCGAATCCTTGTAGCGGTCGTAGAGCACGACGTCGGCGCCGAACGCCTTGGTGCGCGCGATCTTCAGCGGCGGCGCATCCTTCGGCATGACGACC
>CAZUYG010000029.1:0-12365 GCA_964624265.1 uncultured Candidatus Odyssella sp. | reverse complement strand
CCCGGCCGCAGCAGGTTGCCCTTTTGCGCGAAAAGACCGGCGAGGCGGCGGTCGCCGGCATATTCGAACTTTCCGCCCGCCACGGACACGCCGAACGACATGTCGCTGGGCTCGGTCTCGACGCCCAGATGGCGGAACAGCCGGGTCAGGTTCGGATAGGTCCGCTCGTTGTAGACGATGAAGCCGGTGTCGACGGCGATGCGGCGCCCACCCGCCTCCACGTCGACCGTGTTGGCGTGGCCGCCGAGCCGGGCCGACGCCTCGAACACGGTGACGCGGTGGCGCCGCGAGAGCAGCCACGCGGCGGAGAGGCCGGCAATGCCGCTGCCGACGACGGCGATGGCGGCACCGGGCGGCAGGCGGCGGTGATCGTCGTAGGGGCGTGCCCCGGGCAGTGCGTCGAACATGAACCAATGGCTCGGCTGCGAGGATCGTTATACGGCTCCCGGCGACCGGCGGATTGGCCGGCACCGGCCTGATCCGGTCGGGGGCACCTGGCGTAGAACCGGACGTTCGCGCAAGGGACGGCGGTCACCATGAGCAGCCGGGTGAAGAACGGGGCCACGAGGCTGCTCGACGCAGCCGAGGAAAAGGGATTGATCCGCCGCTGGCTCGAGGCGCGTGAACAGGATGCGCTCGATGCGCTCGTCTCCGCGCACCGGCCGCTCGTGCTCAAGATTGCCAATCGTTACCGCCGCTACGGCCTGCCGCTCGGCGACCTCATCCAGGAGGGGCATATCGGGCTGCTCGAGGCCGCCCACCGCTTCGACCCCCGGCGCGACGTCCGCTTCGCGACCTATGCGCAATGGTGGATCAAGAGCGCGATCCAGGAATTCGTGCTGCGCAACGGCTCGGCGGTGCGCGCCGTCACCTCGTCGCGCCAGAAATCGCTGATGTTCGCGCTGTCGCACCTTCTCCGCGGCGGAGGCGCGCTCGCGGCGGAAGACCGCGCCTATCTCGCGCGGCGCTACGGCGTTTCGCCCGCCGCCGTCGATCGCCTGACGCTGCGGCTTTGGGCGCGCGACCAGTCGTTCGACGGCGCGCTGCTGCCCGGCAGCGACCTGACTCTCGCCGATGCCCTCGCCGACGATGCCCCGGGCCCCGAAGAGATCGCGATCGCGGCCGACGAGGCGCGCCGGCGCGGGGAGAGCATCGCCGCCGCGCTGGCGGCCTTGCCCGAGCGGGAACGGAGCATCGTCGCCGAACGCCACCTCGGCGAGGACGCGCCCCTTCTGCGCGAGATCGGCGGCCGGTTCGGAGTGAGCAAGGAGCGCGTGCGCCAGCTCGAAAAGCGCGCGCTGGACCGCCTGCGCCGCCTGCTCGCGGAAAACCGCGCCGCGGAAGCGTGACGCCGGCCGCGGCGCGTCGCTATTTCTTCAGCGGCATCGCGCTGGCCTTGACCTCGTCGAGATAGCCGCGCAGCACCCAGCCGCTGACCAGCGCGATCGTGAGCGCGAACATCGCGAAGAAGACCAGGTGCGACGTGCCGGCCGTGACCCACGTCATCGGCTGCCCCATGACGGGCAGCAGGCCGAGAACGTTGCCCCACGAGATCGCCCAGTGCGCGGCGTACATGCAGCCCGCCCCGTAAAGGACGTAGCCGACGACGACGCCCAATTGCTGCTCGCGGAAATCGCCGCGCCCGAAGTTTCGTTCGACGGCGCCGCTGAGCAGGAAGATTATCGTTATCAGCGACAGTTGCGTTCCCAGCAGCGCGAGGCCCGCGGCGGCGCCAAACCGGTTGATGAGGAACGCGGTGACGAAATCGTTCTGGACTTCGGGCAGCGCCATGACGCCGCCGTTCCGGCCGAACGAATCCAGCCATTTCTGCCGCGCGCCCTTCCAGCCCGCCTCGCCGATGAGGTCCATCGACGCCAGGACCTGCGAGCCCGTGTGCGGATGGAAGCTGGGCTGGGTCCAGACGAGGATGCGCTCTTTCTTCGGAACCGCCGCCGGCAGGATGCTCGGATTCTGGTAGACCTTGTAGCCGGCGTAGGCGACCGCGACGACCGCGAGGATCATGAGCGGACGGATGGACCACCAGAGCCAGCGCAGGCCCGAATGCTCCATGCGCCAGGTTCCGACCTTCCACAGCCAGAAGCCGATGATCGTGATCATGATGATGAGCGGCGAAAAATCGCGCACGCCCGCGACCATGGCGAACACGATCAGCGCGAAAATCGCCGCCACGCGGAAATAGGGCATGAGGAAGGTGAGCGGCGAGCGCCGGTAGGCGCGCACCTCGCGCGAGCGCGTCTCGAAGATGTGCAAACCCACGAAAGCGAGCAGGCCGACCAGCGTCATCTTCACCAGCTCGACCGGCTGGAAGCCGAACAAGCCCTCCTCGCTGCCGAGGAAGAACTGCACGACCATGGTGCCCATCAGGATCAGCGCGAGCATCGTGAAAACGTGCTCGCGCGTGAAGACGAAGGACCAGAACCGCCGCCAGTGCTTGTCGGGCACGGCCGCCAGCATCGCGATCGTCCACCCGAACAGCGCCAGGATCATCGCGTGGTTCGAAAAGAAGCGCAGCCAGCGCGTATTGTCGGAGCCGGCGCCGAGCTGAAGCAGGGTCGTCATGCCGATCGTGGCCAGAATCGACGCCAGCGCCCAGAGCCATCCCGAATAGCCGCGCAGCCGCCCGGCCCACGCCAGCACGAAGCTCGCCCAGAACCAGGCCGCGATCGCGACGCTGACGATCAGGATACGATCCGGCTGGCCGGCGCTCTGCTGGAGCATGCCGGTGATCCAGAGGCCGAGCACCGGCGGCACCACGGCGGCGAGGGCCAGAAACAGCGAGCCCACGCCGCGCTCGCGCTGGAACCAGACATAGAACGTGAGGAACGCCGCGAAGCCGGCCGCGGCCAGGCCGATGGTGATCGCGAAGAGGCGCGCGCGCAGCCAGTCGAGCCAACGATGACCGTCGCCGATCCAGTTCAGGTTCGTCTTGCTGGGCGGATCGATCTCGTCGGCGAAGAACATGACGCGGTTCGTGATCGGCACGAACGTCACCTGGTCGGGCTTGGCGTCGACGCGGTAGCGCGTGATGCCCACGACCATGCTTTCGATGTGGCCGAGCTCGCCGTCCAGCGGCACGATGATGTCGTTGAAGCCCTGGCCCTTCTCGTTCTTGCGCTTGAGCAGCGTCTCGAGCCGCATCGTTCCGGGCGCCACGAGGAACTTGCCGGCCTGCCAGGCGACGAAGACCGCTTCCGGCTGCAGCGTCTCCATTTTCCAGCGGTCGGAGCAATTGACGCCGCCGCCCACGCTGAAAAGCTTCAGCTCCGGCCGGTCCGACGGCACCATGTTGCGCACCGACCATTTCGCGCTGTTGATCGCGCGCCGCAATCCGCTCGCGCAGACCTCGGTCACCGGCTCGTTCTTGGGAACGACCTTGCCTTCCCACGTGATCTCGCGGCCGGACTTCGCCTCGCGCAGCGTGATGCTGTCGGCCGTCAGTTTCACCACGTCGAGGTCGATGCCGGGCAGCGAGACGCGGTCGCCCTCGGCGATCGTCCAGCGTTCGGCAAAGCGCGCCTCGTAGCGCGTCGTGGTCAGCAGCACGCGCTTGTTCTGCGATTTGTTGCCGAAAAACCACTGGCCGCCGCGGTTGACGACGAGCAGGTGCTCGGCGGCCGCGCTTTTCGCGCCGCTGCGCTGGCCCAGCTCGAGGTAGCCCAGCACCTTCGGGCCCTCGCTGGCCTTCACCGTCACCGGCCCGGCCATTTTTCCGGGCGGCGCGTTCTGGAAGATCATCCAGGTCAGCCAGCCCCAGGCGATCAGCGCGGCATAGGTGAGAATCGCGGGGCCGAGCGTGGCGAAAAAGCCGCCCACGGCCGCCCATCCCGCGCCGCGCGGCCTCATCCCTGCCGTCGCCACCCGACCGTTATGCACGTTCGAACCCCATCATCGCGGTTGTATCCCGGCCGCGTCAGTTGCGCGGCGGCGCACGGTCGAGATCTTCGTCGGTTCCCTCCGGCGCGTCGGGCTGCGGCTTCGGGTCGTCCTCGCCCGGATTGGCGCGCAGATCTGGCCGCTCCATCGTCTCGAGGGAAATCATGATGTCCCGCACGATCGCGCCGCAGGCCGCGCCGCCGAACCGGGGGCCGCCGAACGCGTGATCGAGGTGGCTCACGAAGCAGGAGATCGCGAAGCGCTTGCCGCCGGCCTGGATCGGTTCTTTCCATCCGGTGAACCAGCCGGAGTTGTAGCCGCCGCCCTTCTTGGGATCGGCGGTTCCCGTCTTGCCATAAGCGCGGCACCAGATCGGCTTGATCCCATTCTTCGCGTTGGCCTGGCGGACGGCGGCGACGCGCTTGCCGATGTCGCCGCTTTTCACCTTTGCGAATTCCTCGCCGAGGACGAAAACCGGCTCTTGCGCGAAGACACCCGAGGCCGTGGCGCCCGGCGCCTCGGTCACCGCTTTCATGCCGAGGCGAATCGCGGCGAGAAGATCGGGCCGGACGTTCAGCGTGTCGGTATCGCCGGCCGGCGCGTGCGGCGGGGGCAGTTTATCGCGGCCCCAGGCCCCGATGATGTAGGGGCGCACCTTGGCGCCCTTCGCAATGGTCGCGGCCGAGATGGCGACGTGCATCGTGGAGGCGGCCCAGGCCTGGCCAATGCCGTTCAGGCCGATGCGGTGCATGTAGTCGGGCAGATAGGCCGACGGCGGATTGTCCCGCATCAGATTGACGTTGCTGGTGATCGCGGTGAGGGGCGGGCGCACGAAGAGCTTGTCGAAGGTGAATTTGCTCTTGATCCGCAGCAGCGGCTGCTTGTCCGTGAGGTTGGCGCCGAGATTCATCGGCTCCTCCCAATCGATGCCCAACTCCTTCAACCGGATCATGAGTCGCGTCGGCGGCAGCTGCTTGACGTCGTTGAGCGTCTTGCCGGTGCGCGGATTTTTCGGCAGCGACCGCAGCCACTCGTTCACGTGCCGCTCCTCGAGCAGCATCGCGAGGCGTGCGAAATAGACGTTGTAGGAATGCTTGATCGCGACGCTGACATTCAGCGTGGTGGCCTGCACGCCCTGCCCGGTGTCGGTGCAGATCGGATTGCGCAACGGGCCGCCGGTCGCCATACCGGTCCCGCCGATGTTGCTGATCGACCGCGTGGTCGATCCGGGGATCTGCACCGTCCCGGCCGTCATCCCGATCCCGAGGCGCCGCTGGAACGTCGCCGGATCCATGCCGATGAGCATCTGTCCGATGGCCGAATCGGGGTTCGATTTCGGATCGGATGCTTCCAGCGCCGAGGTGAGCGCGGTCAGGGTCTTCCAGGTCGAACCGGGCGTGTTGTCGATCGTGAGCAATTGCCACGCGGCAACCATCGTCGGGTCTTTGGTGGGATTGGTGATCTGGTAGGACACGTAATCCCATGGCCGCGCGCCGAGCGGCACCAGCGGCCAGCCGCCGATCGCGAGCACCGCGCCGGTATCGATGTCGAGCACGGTCACGGAGGCGCGGCGCTCGTGGAAGAACCGGCCCTGGCCGCCGCGGCCGCCGCGGTTGCCGTCGATCACGCGCGTCAGATGATGCGTGAGCGTCGACTGCACGATCCTTTGCACGCGGCTGTCGATCGTGAGCGACACGTCGGTGTTGCCCCCGGGCAGCTTGCTTCCGCTCAAGAGGCCGATGACGCTCATGGAATCCGCGCGGCTGTAGCCGAGCAGGCTGATGAGCCCCATCTCGTTCGCGGCCGGCGTCGGCGTGCCTTTGCCGTTCGGATCGGTCAGCGCCACGCCGTCGGCCGTGCGGACGACGAAGAGCTTGTCGCTGCGCGACGCGGTGGGCGTCGCGCGCGCCACCGGCCGCCAGTTGTAGCTCCACTCGATCGTCCCGGTCGTGACCACACCGGGGTCCTTGTCCTTGCCGCGCAGGCCCTTCTTGCGCTTCGGGCGCTGACGCGGCTTGCCGGCGAGGTCTTCGCCCGACATGCTGATCGCGAGCCCGAAAACGCCCGGCGAGCAATTGGCCGCCGGCTCGACCGTGATCTCGAGAGGCGTATTCTCGCGCACGTTCATGGTGACGACCGCGGCCTCGGCCACGGTCTTGCACGCCCATTTCAGCTCGCCCTTCTCGGTGAAGAAATCATAGGTGCGGCGATCGACGCGCGCACCGGGCGGCACCTTCACCGGCCGCCCGATGATTTGCACGTGCAGCGTGCCGGAGTAAGCGCCGGTGTTCGTCGCAAAGACGAGCCGCTCGTTCTCGCGCGCGCCCGCCACCGCGACCCAATCGCTCATCCCCTTCGGGATCTGGTCTTTGTTGACGAAACCGAAGCTCTCGGGAACGAGATTGGTGAGCGGCTTCGGGATGCCGCCCTCGCTCGCCGCCTTCCACAACACGCGGTTGGCCGCCTCCTGCGCGATGGTGCGGTCGTCGCGCACCGCGGCCATGCGCCGCGTGCCGTTCCAGAGATTGACCTGCGTGCGCACGATCGTGCCGGCGGCCGAATCGTAGAGTGCCTTCAGCAGCGTTTCCTGTTCGCCCTCGCTGATCCCTTCGTCTTCTTCGTCCTTGTTCGACCCGTTGGCGCGCTTGATGAGCACGTAGTCGGGCGGCGCCATGTCGAGGCCGCTGTCGGATTCGCGCGGCACGATGAGATTGGCGCGCACCAGATTGATGAAGAGCGTCGAGTCTTCGTAGCTCTGCAGCGCCGCCTCGGCGTCGCCGGCCTTGTGCTGGTAGCGGGCCGTGAGATCGCCCATGCGCCAATAGATCAGCGCGAAGATGGCGACGGCGACGCCGGCATAGGCGGCGATGCCGACGAACCGCAGGCCGTAGCCGAGCGCGACGCGCCAAGGACTCCGCTTTTTGTTCCGCGCGCTGCGATCGGGCGCCTTGGCCGGCTTCTTCATCGCCATTCCCGGAGTCCTCCGCTGCGGCCGCCGCCGCCCTCAGAAGCGCTTACAATACCGCAGGTCGGCGGCGACAAGAAGGCGCGAACGCCGCCCCGTCCTATGGGAAGTGCCTAGCGCGCCATGCCCGGCTCGCGCGCGCGAGCGCGCATGACCGTGGCCTCGCGCGAGGACATGGCCTGGAGCTTTTCCTGGTGGAAGCGCAGCAGGTAGCTGCCGACGATGAACAGCTCGTCGGGGCTCATCAGCACGCTGCCGCGATCGCCCGGCGCCAGCGTCTTGAGCAGCTTGCCCTCGGCGTTCAGCACGTAGATCGGCATCTTGCCGTCGGCCATCGCGATATCGAGCTTGTTGCCGACGAGGCGCAGCGCGACGTGGCGGCGCGACAGGTTGAGCGCGTTGAGCTTGGCGCCCTTCGGGCCCTGCCCGTCGGCCCAGCGTAGCGAATCCGGATGATCGAGCAGTTCCATCGGCAGGTCGGGCTGTGCGCCTTCGGCCGCCGAATCGCTCCGGCCCAGCAGGAACACCGAGTTGCTGAGCGGCAACGTCTGCTCTTGCCGCAGCAGCAGAAGCCCGTGATACGCCTCGGGCACCGGGGTCGCCAGCAGCTCCAGATACTTGCCCGAGCCGGTGTCGAGCGAACTCGGCATGTGGCGCACGGGGCTGAAATCCGACTGGCCCGGCAGGCGATAGAGAAGATGCGGGCTGTCGGCCCGCGCCGACAATGCGAGGCAGCGGCGCGTATCGACCGTGTCCTTGTCGGCGCGGCGCACGGGCCGGCCGATGCGATCGAACCAGACCGTCCATTGCTCGAGGCCGCCCAGGCGGCGCGCGCCGTCGATACGCAGCAGCGCGCAGCCCGAGAGCTTGATCGAGAAGCGTTGCGAGATGGGCGCCTGCGGCTCGGGCGCTCCGCCTGCCTCGCCGCCCGGCGCCACGGTTGCCGGCGGCGGCGGTTCCTCGGCCGGCTTGGGCGCGCCGAAAAAGCGGCCGAGGCCGGTGCCGCGCGGCGCGGGTTCGGCCGGTTTGGCCATCCGGTCGGCAAGCCGGCTGCCGGGCTTCGCGGCCGGCGGCGCGGGCGGCGATGCCTTGGCTTTGGGCGCCGGCGGCGGTGCCGGCTGCGGCTTGGGCGGCGGCGGTGGCGGCGGCGCAAGATTGAAGGCGCGGCGCATAGCCGGCTCGGAAACGAACTTCACCTCGACGACGAGCGTATCCTCGCCATTCTCGGCGCCGCGCGTGTCCTTCAGCACCCACTGGAAGGCTTCGCCGTCGCGCTTCGGCGTCACCTGCTCGGCGACGCGCACGTGCTCGTTGTCGGAATAGACGCGTTCGGCGTCGGCAGCCGAAAGATTGAGCGAGACATTGCCTTCGCGCTGGGCAAACCAGAGCGGCGCGCGCACCGGCCCGGACGCGTCCGGCGTGATCAGGATCGAGCCCTGGCCGGCATAGACGCCGATGGGGCGCTTCACCTGCGCGCCGCCCTTCCAGAACGACCATTCCTCGAACTTGACCGCTTCCGCGTCCTTGGCGCGCTTCAGCGCAATCGTGCCGAGCATCTCGTCGTCCGGCCCCGGCACGTAAACGCCGAAGCCGAACTGAAACACCACCGAATTCGCGTCGATCGCGGCATCCGGCATGACCGTGTACATCGGCTCGCGGTCGGCCGGCAGCGAGCGGCGGAACTTCGAGGTGTGGAGCTGCGACAGGTTCGACGCCAGCGCCTCGAGCCGCTGGCCGCGGCGCTTGGCGTCCGCCCGCCATTTGGCTTCCGGGATCCAGACCACGACGTCGGTGAACACAGGCGTCGTCTCGCGAAAGCGGCCCTCGGCATCGCGGACATGCTTGATGTCGCGGCACCCGTCGAGCGCCGCCTGGAGGCGGAAATCGCCGTCGCCGGTCCGCTGCTCCGCGATCTTCGGATTGCCGCCGTAGCGCCGGTCCCAGAGCGGGTCGGGATCGAACGGGTCTTCGACGTTGACCAGGGTCAACGTGAAGACGCCGAGGTTCTCCCCGGCTTCGCGGTACTCCTCGATCGTTTCCTTGGACTTGTGCTTGAAGAGGCCGAACATCGGCCGGAAATTAACCGGTGAAAGAAGGCAATGCTAGGACTTCGCGCGGGGGCCGGCGGCGAGGTCGAATCGAGGCGGTGCGGCGAAAGTTCCGGTCACGGACTTCGCGCGGGCGGCGTTGCGGCGGTGGCCGCCTCGAGGCAGGCCATCCGGACCTGTTTGACAGCTCGGCTGCTCACATTCGCCTCAGCTTGCCCAATCCCATCATAAGTCCGAGCATCATCAGATAGAGACCAAACGGGCCCAGCAGCGCACCGCCGATGTAAGCGAAGTACAGCAGGAAGCGGCTAGCGATCGCGCCATAATTGGAGACGCAATCGCCCGTCTGCTCGTTCGCCGACTCTCGTCCGTCGATCAATACGCAGAATTCGGACTGCCGGTTCTTGTGCACATCTGCGGCCGTAGGTAGTGCGGATATCAGGATGGCTGCAATCGCCATGCCCATGAACAGAAGCAGGAACGACCTGATCTTGCCGCGGACGTCAATCATGTCGATCCTTCCGTTCCCATGGACGGTTCCGATAGACCTCTGCAACTCGTGCGCCGTAGTCGGACACCGAGTCCTTCGGAAGCGAGTTGTACAAAGTCGCCACTTTTGAAACCGTCGGCTCATCCAGGCGATCGTGAATTCGACGAATGAGCATAGCGCCAGCGCGAATATTCATCGTCGCATCGAAGAAGTCTCGCTGGGAAAAGCCCAATCCCGCCCACGTGTCATACCTAATGTTCATGGGAAGAATGCTCTTAGCACCAATGCCTTCGAATGGCTTGCCGTACTGACCCTGGGCGTTCTCCACGTACATGATCGCGCGCATGAGATCGGCGTCAACGCCGAGACGTGCGGCCTCTCTCCGAATGATTGGGTCGAAGAGCTCCACGGCGGCCTGGCCGGCTGCGTGGAACGCGTGTAGCGGCGCATCACCGTCGCTCTTGGCGTTTTCTTTCACCACGATTCGCCCCGGCGTGTCTGCGATAATGCTCGCCTCCCGATCTTGCCAACGAAACAAGACGGGACCTGAGCTCCGCAGATTTTGGCTTCGATCGGGCAAGTCTATCACGTGATAGGGTACAAGCCTCTCCATGCTCCGGTCTTCCGCTTCGCGATGGGTCCGCGGGCGCTGCGGAGCGGTTGGGGGCAAAGTCGGGCCCGGCGCTTGCGTGGGAACCACGCCCTCGTCGCCCCCGCCCGGCAGTTGCGCCGGTGAGTGAGCTTTCGGCAGCGATGACGTGTTCGGTGATGCGAGCAACGGGCCCAGGACCCGGATCAAGAGGCTCTCCGCGGCCTGCGGAGCCGGCCCTTGCAGCACGTCACTTCCGCGCTGCGTTGCCCTCGGCGTCCTCTCGCCGAACAAGCTCTCCTTCATCCGCGTGATCGTCGGCCCGCCCGGCAGCAGCGTGCCGTCGATCTCCTCGCGCTTCTCGCGCTGGAAGTCGCGGATCGCCTGGTCGAGCGCCGGCGAGCGCTCGCCGCTCGTCTCCTTGGTGAGGTCGAGCGCGTAGTGGCCGGTGCGCGCGAGGCCTTTCTGCACCTTCCAGACGTCGCGCCAGCCGTTGGGCTGGTGGTCGCCGACGCCATCGGCGAGGGTCGCGTCGTCCGCCGAGACGCTCGGGCGAAACGGCGGCAGCGTTGCCGGCTTGGGCGCGGGCGCGACGGTACGGCCGGTGGCGTCGCGCTCGGCCTCCTCGTTGCCGTAGACGGTCTTGAAGCCGTTCTCGACGTAGGAGCGGAATTCCGGATCCTGCTCGCGCCAATAGAGCGGGTCCTCGACGAGGCGCTCGAGCGCGCGTTGCTGCTCGTGAGCGCCGCTCTCGGGATCGAGTTCGTCATACGGGTACATGGCAGGCCTTTTATCATCTTGGGTTGAATAGAACAAATAGAGAATATTATTTCCTATGTCAAGGAAACAATTCTGGCGCCCGCGCCACGGCCGGCCGATGCCCGCGCTTGCGGGCCGGCGGAGCGGCACGCACACTCCGCGCCCTTTCGGAATGCACAGAAGCCTGGACTTGGGAGGAACGATGACGACGCGCGACCCTGCTTTCGTGACCGACGAGCACCGCATGCTGCGCGACCAGGCGCGGCGGTTCGTCGAGGAAGAAATCCGCCCGAACGGCGACGCCTGGGAGAAGCAGGGCCACGTGCCGCGCGAGGTCTATCGCAAGATGGGCTCGCTCGGCTTCTTCGGGCTGCGCTATCCGGAGAAATACGGCGGCAGCGCCCTCGATGCGGTCGCGTCGGTCGTGCTGTGGGAAGAACTGGCCAAGAGCGGCTATGCCGGTGTCGGCGTCGGCGCCTCCGTACATGCCGAGATGGCCTCGCCGCACTTGGCGCGCTACGGCACCGAGGCACAGAAAGACCGCTGGATGCCGAAGATCGTCTCGGGGGAGGCGATCACGGCCGTCGCCGTCACCGAGCCCGACGGCGGATCGGACGTGGCGGCGCTCAAGACGCGCGCGCGGCGCAAAGGCAACGACAAGTGGGTGCTGAACGGCTCCAAAATGTTCATCACCAACGGCGTGCTCGCCGACGTCTATTTCGTCGCCGCGCGCACCGATCCCGAGGCCAAGGGCTCGCGCGGCATCTCGATGTTCATCGTCGAGAAGGGCACCAAGGGCTTCAGGCCGGCGAAGCAGCTCGACAAGATGGGATGGCGCTCGTCGGACACGGCCGAGCTCGTGTTCGAGGATTGCGAGATACCGGCGGAAAACCTGCTCGGCGAGGAGAACAAGGGCTTCTACTCGATCATGAGCAACTTCCAGAACGAGCGGCTCGTGGCCGGCGCGGGCGCTGCCGGCGAATGCGCGCGCGCGATCGAGATCACGCTCGACTGGGTGAAGCAGCGCAAGGCCTTCGGCGGCGTGCTGTGGGACAAGCAGGTCGTGCGCCACAAGCTCTCGACCCTGGCGATGAAGCTCGAGGCCGGGCGCGCGCTCGTCTATCACACCGCCTATCTCGACGCGCAGGGCATCGACTGCGTGAAGGAAGTGTCGATGGTGAAGGCCTATATGGGCGAGTTCGTCAACGAGTGCATGTATGTGTGCGGCCAGCTCCACGGCGGCATGGCCTTCATGCGCGAAAGCGCCATCGAGCGCATGTATCGCGACGCCCGCGTCCAATCCATCGGCGGCGGCGCCAGCGACGTGATGCTCGAAGAGGTGGCGAAGCGGATGTAGTGCGCTACGCCGCAGACCATTCCGCGCGAACGGCGTCGTCCGCCTCGCGCGGCGCGTGCTCGACGGCGAGCGCCGCGAAGGCTTCCGGCGGCAGCAGGCGCGAAAGCGCCCAGATCGCGGCGGCGCGGACGAGCGGCGACGCGTCGTCCAGCTGGCGCTCGGCTTCGGCCGCGAGCGCGCGGTCGCCGGAGTTGCCGAGCGCGAGGTGGATGTTGCGCACGAAACGGTCGCGGCCGATGCGCTTGATCGGCGAGCCGCGGAAC